>NZ_BAAHAP010000012.1:0-85850 GCF_054777495.1 Echinicola sediminis
TGCGGAAAATTAAAAAATAATAAACGTAGGTTATTTTGCATAAAATAAGATAATCTATACATTTGCACTCGATTCAAATGGTCGAGTGGCCGAGTGGCTAGGCAGAGGTCTGCAAAACCTTGTACAGCGGTTCGAATCCGCTCTCGACCTCGATAAAGAAAAGCATCCAGAAATGGATGCTTTTCTTTTTTTACAATGGCGTAACTTTTCTCCCCTTTTGCCGTTTTAGTTTCTCACATTATTACGTAACTTTTATTTTTTCATAACAAGAGAAACCATATACTATGAAATTTGGAAGCGTTCCCGACCCCTCATCTGTAGACTTCACCCTACCGGAAGATCATCCCGAAACCAAGAAAGTCCTCAATAAGCAGAAGTCAGACCAGCCTTTTGAAGTCTATGTTGGCTGTGCCAAATGGAATAGATCTGACCTGAAAGGTTTTTACCCTAGGGGCACCAAAGACGAGCTCAGTTATTATTCCACCCAGTTCAACTCGATTGAGCTGAACGCCACCTTTTACAGCTCTCCAAGCATCGAACAGGTAAAAACATGGGCAGGCAAAACCCCGGAAGGCTTTAAATTCTTCCCTAAAATCCCCAATTCCGTCAGTCATTTCAAAAGATTGATCAATGTACAAGAGCCTGTAACGGCCTTCGCCGATGCTATCGCCAATTTCGAAGACAAATTGGGCATGGCCTTTCTACAAATGCATGACAATTTTAAACCCAAGGATTTTGACCGAATAGAAAAGTTCATCGAAGAATTCCCAAAAGAAATCCCTTTGGCACTGGAACTCCGCAACGAAGAGTGGTTCTCCAATGAGGAGGTACTGGACAACTACTGTAAGCTCTTGGCAGAAAACGAACGGACCAATATCATCGTAGACACTGCCGGCAGAAGAGATATGCTCCATATGCGTCTCACCAGTGACACCGCATTCATACGATATGTTGGAGCCAATGCAGAAAGTGACTATTCCAGGCTGGACGACTGGCTTGAAAGGATCATTACTTGGAGAAAGCAGGGACTGCAGAAACTCTACTTCTTTGTCCACCAAAACATTGAAAAGGAATCCCCGCTGCTTTCTGCCTATCTCATAAAAAAGCTCAACAAGGAATTTGACCTTGCCCTTAAAACACCCAATGAAGATCAATAACTATTCATGCCATGACTCAAAGTCATGGCATGAATCATCTCCTTACAAACAAAAAAAGCACCCCGATTTCTCGGGATGCTTTTTATATTTTAGTGAGATAAAGCTAACGCTTATTTCTTATCTCCACCTTCCATTTTCTCTTTCAATGCAGAAAGTGCATCCAAATCTCCTAAAGTAGATTTCTCAGGAGCATCTGTACCTGTCGCCTTCTTCTTGGCACCACCAGTTTTCTTGGCTGGTTTAGCTGGCATAGCTTCTTCTCTGAAAGTAGCTGTATGAGAAAGTACGATACGCTTGTCATCTTTAGAGAATTCAGTAACCACAAAGTCAACTGCGTCACCAACCTCTACCTGAGAACCATCTTCTTTTTCAAGGTTCTTGATGGTAGCAAATCCTTCCAATCCGTAAGGCAGCTCCAATACAGCACCTTTGTCATTTTTAGAAACAACAGTACACTTGTGAGTAGAACCTACTGGGAATACTCCTTCAAAAGTATCCCAAGGATTTTCTTCAAGTTGCTTATGACCTAGTGCCAATCTTCTGTTGTCTACATCAAGCTCAAGAACAACTACTTCTAGTTCATCCCCTACCTTCACGTACTCAGAAGGGTGCTTGATTTTCTTAGTCCAAGAAAGATCAGAAACGTGTACAAGACCGTCGATACCTTCTTCAAGTTCAAGGAACAATCCGAAGTTAGTCAAGTTTCTTACCACACCTTTATGCTTGGTACTTACAGCATATTTGGTCACCATGTCTTGCTTAGTCCATGGATCTTCAGTCAACTGCTTGATACCAAGAGACATTTTTCTGTCCTCTTTGTCCAACGTAAGTACAACTGCTTCGATTTCGTCTCCTACTTTCACGAAGTCAGCAGGGTTTCTCAAGTGCTGAGACCAAGACATCTCAGAAACGTGGATCAAACCTTCAACGCCTGGAGCCAACTCAAGGAATGCACCATAGTCAGCAACGTTAACGATTTTACCTTTCACTTTAGAACCAACTTCAAGCTCAGCAGAAAGAGAATCCCAAGGATGAGCAGTAAGCTGCTTCATACCCAAAGAGATACGTTTCTTGTCATCATCGAAGTCAAGTACCACCACCTGAACTTTGTCGTCAAGGTTAAGCACTTCTTCTGGATGGTTGATACGTCCCCAAGAGATGTCGGTGATGTGAAGTAGACCGTCTACACCACCCAAGTCGATGAATACACCGAAGTTGGTCATGTTTTTGATCACACCTTCCAATACCTGACCTTTCTCCAGGTTGTTTAGGATTTCTGCTTTTTGCTTCTCGAGGTCTTTCTCGATCAAGACTTTGTGAGAAACTACTACGTTATCGTTAGCGTGGTTGATCTTCACCACTTTCACTTCCATCTTCTTACCTACATAGACATCAAAGTCCCTGATAGGCTTCACGTCAATTTGAGAACCTGGCAAGAAGGCTTCTACACCGTAGATATCTACGATCAAACCACCTTTGGTTCTTCTCTTAACAAGACCTTCGATCACATTGTCGTACTCAAGCGCATCTTCGATGTCCTGCCATGCACGAACCATTTTGGCTTTCTTTCTAGAAAGTACCAATTGACCCAAAGCATTTTCTTGCTCTTCAATGAAAAGTTCTACTTCATCTCCGATTTTCAGATCAGGAAGGTCCCGGAACTCAGTTCTAGGCACTAGACCATCTGACTTGAATCCGATGTTGATGATTACATCTTTATCATTGATACCTACTACAGTACCTTTGATAACCTCCTTCTCACTAATTTCGGTCAAAGTCTGGTCATACAGCTTTTCCATCTCTGCTCTCTCTGCAGAAGTGTAGCCTTCACCAAAACCTTTGGTTTCGAACTTGTCCCAGTTAAAATCTTCGTTATTAGACATATTAGTAAAATGACTCTGATTTTCAACAGCCCTAGAGTCATTGGGCTGAGGTTTTTAGTTAAGATTTTTTCCTCCCTGTCTCTCAACAAGTTAGAAACCATTCACCCGAACGGACTGCAAAAGTACTGATTTTTTACCACTTTAAACAATTTCAGCCAAAAAATTAAAACCGAAACACTTGTTGACTATCAAGTATTTATAAACGGAAAAAATCAACAGGCGAAAACACTGATGAAGCCATTCGTGTTGTCTCCCCTATCATTGGTTATCAAGTTATTTGTTATTCAGTTATTGAGTTATTCAACCTCCTGCCTTCTTAGACCATTCTTATTTCGGCATTGGACATTCATCATTCTTTATTCCATTTACACTTCGCACCTTCGTACTTTGTACTTCGTACTTGCTACTTGATACTTCGTACTTCAAACTCACCTCCAAGCATTCCTCAAAAACCTGAGCCAGTTGCCGTGCATGACTTTTTCAATATCTTCTTCCAAAAAGCCTCTTTTCCTCAACAGGTCAGGAATATTTTTTAAGTCTGCAATAGTCTCTAGATCATACGGACACTGCTCCTTGCCAAAAGCCCCGTCCAGGTCTGAACCAATCCCTATATGATCCGCATTGCCCGCTATTTGACAGATATGATCCAGGTGATCAATCATTTTTTCAAGGTTACAGCCCATCTCCTTGGGAGTGGATTTACCCCTTTCCCAGTTCGGCACCATCATCCAGGCGTCTAAGGCACCGCCAATTACCGCTCCACGATCGATCAAAGCCTTGATCTGATCATCGCTGAACTGCCGGTTATGCTCCACCAGGGTCCTGCAGTTATTGTGACTTGCCCATACAGGCCCATTGAAATGATCCAATGCCTCCCAAAAACTGTCATCACAGAGATGAGTGGCATCCAGAATAATATTAAGCCGCTCCATTTCCTTAAGCAACTCGCGGCCCTTATCCCCTAGAAAACCTGTCGCATCAGTCCCTTGGGCATACCTTCCAGGACCATAATGCGCCGGACCTAAAGCGCGAAGCCCTTGCTGATAAGCTTTTTCCAAATATGATAAATTCACGATCGAATCAGCCCCTTCAAGGGAGAGAATATAACCTATGGCTTTATCGCCATTACTCCACTGCCAGTTTTCCAAATGGGTTTCCAGTCCTCCTAAATCCTTGATCTGAACCATCTCCCCGGCATCCTCCATCGCTCTGTACCACGCCAGTTGCCCTTGGGTTTGCGCCCAGGCCTGTTCTGGCGAATACCAGCCCGGCAAAGGATTATCCTGCCCCACGTATCTTGCAATCTGTGTAGCCACCACAAGGCCAATGTTCCCCTCCCGCAAAGCAGACAATGATACAGTGGCTTTTCCTCGGTCGGGCTTATCCTTCATCCCTGCCTCCCCAGCGTTTATGGCGGCAACTGACTGGGTCAAATCCCGGTTCCACTCCATGGCATTCATACTCAGGTCCAAATGGGCATCGATTGTAAACATTATTGATTTGGTTATTGGTTAATGGTTATTGGTTATTGAGACTTCGCACTTCCTACTTAGTATTCCGTTCTTTCTAAGTTCATTCGACATTCATCATTCTAAATTCCGCTTACACTTACTTCGTCCTCCGTACTTCCCACTTCGTACCTCCCACTCCGTACTTCCCACTTCCCACTTCCCACTTCGGTCTTCAAACTTCGTACTTCGAACCTCCTTAAATATTAATCTTCCTTCTCCGCGCCACGGTATTCCATTGACCGGTTATGCGGTAGTTTTCCACGGTCAACACCTTATCGTACATGGCCACAGTAGGACAGATATGATAAGGGATCACGTAGACTTCCTCCCCTACTTTCATCTCATCGGCTCCTACCTCCACAACCATGTGCTCCTCACTGTGGCTTTTCACTTTCCAATCGGGATGCTCTATAAACCAAGCTCTTTTTCCCATATCCCCTTCAGAGGCGATGGACTTATAGCCCAGATCCAGACATATCAGGTCTGGAGCCGGTTTGGAAACCACCCTGGACAATAATACCGCCCCATAATCGAATGATTGCTCGAGCAAACTGTCATGATACCCTTTGTCCCAATAGGCAAAAGTGCCCGGACTACATATTACGCCTTCTCTCATACAGTGTATTGGGAAAGTGGGTGAGCCACCTGCAATGACCTTAAAATCATTACCGAACTTTTGGCTTATTTTAGTTATCAGCTCCTGAACAGGCCTAAAGGCATCATCGCATGCTTCCTTTCGCTCTTCCAGATCATATTGCCTAAAATGTCCATCATACACGTGCAGCCCCATGGTAATCAGATGACTGGTATCCTTGCAAAAATCATACAGATCCATCGCCTCACAGTCTGGGACAATCCCTGTTCGGTCAGTGCCCACGTTCAAGTCCACAAAAACCCGCAGAAAAACATCGGCTTGATAAGTGTGATCAGAGAGGTGCTGGGCTTGCTCAGGGCAGTCCACCAAACAGGAAAACTGCGTATCTTGATAGGCCAACATCAGTTTGATCATTCTATTTACCTTGGGCCCCACCATGGGGTAGGCAATCAAAACTTCCTTTGCCCCTGCCATCGCAAGCATCTCTGCCTCTGCAATGGTAGCACATTTAAATTTATGGATTCCCTCTTCCATCAGCAGCCCTGCCACTTCCTTACACTTATAGGTCTTTATATGCGGCTGCAATAAAGACAGGTCCTTTACCATTGACTTCAGTAGCCGGATATTGACCTTCACCCTTTCAGGATACACCAGCAGGGAGGGGGAATCCACTTTCCTCACTCCCTTCACCACATACCAATCCAGTTTGTTTTTTGACATCTTACTTTAGTGTAGTTCAAACAATGCCTCCACTTCCACGGGGATATTGTCCGGCAAAGAACCGAACCCAACTGCACTCCTTACACCTATTCCATTTTCCTCACCCCACACCGCTGCAAAGAGCTCGCTACAACCATTGATGACATAGGGATGTCTTTGAAATTCCGGCACACAGTTGACCATTCCCAATACTTTGATCACTCTCTTTACTTTGTTAAGGCTGCCCAAATTGGCGCGAATGGTAGAAAGCATGGCCAAGCCTACCTGGCGAGCGGCCAGCTTCCCTTCTTCAACACCCAACTCCTGCCCTATCCGCCCGACGATTAAAGTCCCATCGTCCTTAACTGTACCATGTCCCGATAGGTATAGGTATTTCCCATCAATCAAGCAGGGCTTGTAAACACCCGCAGGCTTTGGCGCAGGGGGGAGGTTTAATTTTAGTTTGGTGAAATTCTCTTCAGCTGACATATTTTTAAATAGTTATTGAGTAATCAAGTTATTGAGTTATTTATTATTGGTTATTGGGAAACAGTTTACAGTTGGAAACTTGCTGTAGGATCATTTCCTATACACCTTCCAACATTAAAACCTTTAAACCTCCCTACCCTAAGACCCCATCCAGCACCATCACTCCCAACAAGCCCACCACTGCCACTATGGTTTCCATAACAGACCAAGACTTAATGGTGTCCCTGATGCTGACGTTGAAAAACTCTTTGTACATCCAAAACCCAGCATCGTTAAAGTGGGAAAACATCAGACTTCCGGCCCCTATGGCCAATACCACTAAATTTGGGTCCACACCTGCCCCCTCTATTAAGGGCGCTATGATCCCGGCAGTAGTCAGTCCCGCCACCGTCGCTGACCCCACGCACACCCTTATTACCGCAGTAATGGTCCAAGCCAAAATCAGTGGATGTACATTCCAGCCCTCCAAGGCGTCTGCTATTTCCAGGCTTACCCCGCTATCCAACAGTACCTGCTTTAATGCACCGGCTCCTGCGACGATCAAAATAATCATACTTACGTCCTTGACCGCCACCACATAAATCCCCATCAGCTTATCCATGGATAGCTTTCTTCCTATGCCTAGGGTAAATGTAGCCACTAGCAGGGAGAATAGCATCACCATTCCCGGATCAGCTATGAATTTCATAACACCATAGAATCCATGTTCTTCGCTAATTTGGAACGACATCATGGTCGTCCCTACCAAAAGCAACACGGGTAAGAGCGCCGAGAAAAAACTATTAAAGGTCCCCGGCAAAGCTTCAGACGGCCTGGTCTCGGCCATGAAAGTCTCCAAAGGCTTGGAGGGGATTTTTTTCAAAAACCGGGCAAACCAGGGGCCTGCTATAATTATGGTGGGCACCGCTATGATCATACCATACAGCAAGGTCAGCCCCATATTGGCCTCAAACTGGGCCACCAGTGCCGCCGGGGAGGGATGGGGAGGCAAAAAACCGTGGGTCACCGAAAGGGAGGCCAAAAGCGGGATCCCTACAAAAACCGCCGGAAGACGAAATTGATAGGCAACAGTAAACACCAGTGGAACAAGCAAAATAAAGCCTACATTATAAAATAAGGGGATTCCCACCACCAAGCCGGTTAACATCATGGCCCAGTGGATATATCTTTTCCCGAAAACCTTCATCAGGACATCGGCAATGCGCTGGGCAGCTCCGCTTTCTGCGACCAGCTTCCCCAGCATAGCCCCCATGGTAATGATTATAATCAGGTCGCCCAATAAACCCCCGATACCTGTCTGCACAGAACTGGCAAGCTGTTCGGGAGGGATTCCCAATAAAAATCCGGCAGTAATGGAGGTGAGCAGAAAAGCTAAAAAGGGGTTCAGCTTTGCCCAGACAATGAGCAGCACTAAAAGCAAAATGCTCAGCAGAACAAATAGAATGGTCATTAGGTTGGGGTTTCGTTAAAAACCTAATATAAAAATTTATCCCCAAACCTCTCTATTATCCTTTCCTTATCTAGGACATGCTAAAATTCATGGAAGCAGAAAAATCAGTGAAAAAGTGGACGTAAATGGAATGACACCTCTATGACTTGCTTAGAAATGCACCCATTGATGTGTATAGGAATCATGGTGATCTTGGACAGCTATGCTGCTTTTTATCACCTTTCTTGATCTGTAGTCACCCGCCTTCTCCATGCTTAGCTAGACGATTTCCACAGAGGGAGGAAGGCAATATCGCCTTATTCCTTCATCAACAACCTGCCCTGAAGCATCAGCTAGCCTGATAAGTCCTTAGATCCAAATAAGGGATCCACTCCTCCGCATTTCTTTCAGCATATTCAACCAAAAAATAGGACAAGGAAGGTTTAAACGGCTTCCTTTTTATCAATAAGCCTGCTTCTTCCAGCGATTTATCTCCTTTCTGCACATTGCAGCGATGACAGGCAGTGATCAGGTTTGTCCAGTTGGTCTTCCCTCCCTTGGAGCGGGGAACCACATGGTCTATGGTCAAATGTTTTTGGGAGCCACAGTATTGGCATTCATTATTATCCCTCCTAAACAAATTGGTTCGGTTTAGTAGCACACCCCGGTAAGGAACACTTTTGTATTCATCAAGCCTCACCACTGCAGGATATTTATATTCCCTGGTGACGGTACGGATACTTAAAAATTGGTAATCGGCCAACACGCTCACTTTCTCAAGGAAAGTAAGCACCATTGCCTTTTGAGCCGTTACCACGGCAATAGGCGTATGGTCTAAGTTGAGCACGAGAACCTTCTTTTCCATTACATCTATATTAAACTCCTGATTTGCAAAACACGATGCAAAGCAGAATTGTTTTTTCCTGTTCTGGTTCCATCAAGTTTCACTTGGTCCACCTTTACTTTGCCCCGGACATGAATCACCTGACTATCACCTATATATATTCCTGCATGATGGGGAATATCTTTGGAATTTCCAAATATCACGATATCGCCCAGTTGAATTTCTTGAAACGGCACTTCTTTTCCTACGTCCAAAAACTGGGAGATGAACTTTGGCGCATAATATCCGCCCATCTTATAAACCAACTGAATAAAACTCCCTGAGCCTATACCAAAAAAACCCCTTCCGCCGGACAGAAAGGGTACATCAATGAACATTTGACTCAATTCGACAAGCTCCTTGCGCTTGGCCTTATCTTTAAAATTCCTGGATTGCCCCTTAAAATCCATCGTGCCATCCATGCTAAAAAGTTCTGAAGCCCCCACATGAAGATTGCTACCGGGCAATAGATACAATAGATGATCCCTAAACTTCAGGGTAGAAAGAGGGGAAACAACTACTTGAAAGTCCTCCTCATTACAAGACTCATAATCACTCTCGGACAAGCCCTCATGTTGCGCATGCAGCATCCATCCAGTCACCCCGTCTTTGGTATTTACCTTAAGCCACTTTTCATCCGGGGTAACTTCCAAGACCACATAGGTCTCTCCAAATAGTACTTGGGTCAAAAGTCCTGCCCCAGGGCGGGCTTCCTGGTAGACACTGATTAAACTTAGCCTGCATATTCCGTATTTATGTTCAATAGGCCATCCTGTCGAGTTCTCGTTTTGCATCTTTCTTCTTTATATCCTGACGTTTGTCATGCAGTTTTTTACCTCTCCCCAGGGCAATTTCCAATTTAGCCAATCCCCTGTCGTTAATAAATATACGAACAGGAATGATAGAAAGCCCTTTCTCATTCAATTTACTTTCTAATTTATCAAGCTCTCTTCTATTAAGCAAGAGCTTCCGCTCACGGACTGCATCATGATTATAATGGGCCGCCAGGGAATAGGGGGCAATATGCATCTGTTTCACAAAAAGCTCTCCCCTTTTAAAATAACAGTAAGCCTCCTTTAGCGACACTTTCCCTTCCCGAATGGACTTGATCTCCGTTCCGGTAAGCCGGATACCCGCCACCAGCGTCTCCAAAAACTCGTATTCAAAACTTGCTTTCCTGTTTTTGATATTGATTATCTTACTAAACCTGCTTTCCTTAGCCATTGTAATTTCACTTTTTAACCTAACTTCATTTTGGCCATGGGACTGATGTCCAAGCCACAAAACTCACCCTTTAAATATTTGTAATGGGCGGCCATCGCTATCATTGCTGCATTGTCGGTGCAATATTCGAACTTCGGAACATAAACCTTCCAACGGAGTTCCTTCGCCAGTTCCTCCAGCTCCCTACGGAGACCTGAATTGGCCGATACCCCTCCAGCAATGGCTATTTCCTTGACTTTATATTCCCTTGCGGCCCTTTTGAGCTTTTGCATAAGCATCTTGATCAGCGTATGCTGAACTGAAGCACATATATCGGCCATATTTTCTTCGACAAAATTCGCATTTTGCTTTACTTGGTCCCTCAAAAAGTAAAGGACCGCAGTTTTTATCCCGCTGAATGAATAATTCAGGCCCGGCATCTCGGACAAGGGAAAGGCAAAGGCTTTTGGATCTCCCTCTCCCGCGTATTGATCGACCAAAGGTCCCCCCGGATAGGGCAAGCCCAATAATTTAGCCGTTTTGTCAAACGCTTCCCCCACAGCATCATCCAGTGTCTCTCCTATCACTTCCATATCAAGATAGTCTCTGACCAGCACCAACTGGGTATGTCCTCCACTGACAGTGAGACAGATAAAAGGGAAGTTCGGCTTAGGCTCATCTATAAAATGGGCCAGAATATGTGCCTGCATGTGATTTACATCTATCAAGGGAATACCCAGGGAATAAGCAAAGGACTTAGCAAAAGAAACCCCCACCATCAAAGATCCCATCAGGCCCGGACCTCGGGTAACCGCTACTGCCGATAGCTCCTCCTTTTTCAAACCGGAACCTTCCATCGCCTCATGAATCACGGGAATCAGGTGTTGCTGATGGGCCCTGGAAGCCAACTCAGGAACCACCCCACCATATTTTTCGTGAACGGATTGCGTGGCGACAATATTATTAAGTATTTTGCCGTCAGATATAACGGACGCTGACGTCTCGTCACACGAGGACTCTATCGCGAGTATATTAATATTCTTCATAATCCTTTGGAAAAGAAATCGAAAGTTACGGAATTTTTGCAGAAAGCTTTGAGGGGAATGCTACTAGTAGCCTCTTTTCTGCTTATCCTCTTGCTTTTGGTGGCTGTGGCCCTGCAGGTCCCTTCTGTCCAGACCGAAGCCACGCAATTCTTGGCCAAACAACTGAGTGAAAACACCAACTTTCAGACAAAAATTCAATCCGTCCATATCCGATGGTGGGATGCGGTCAGCTTAAAAGGGCTTACCGTGCGAGATCCTCAAGACAGCTTGATGGCAGATCTGGAAGTGGTGGACATCGATTTTTCCCTGTCGGGATTGCTGGACAAAACCAATCCCGGCCTGGATGAAATAAAACTCAAGGGTGGACAACTCCGCTTCCTCACCCATATTGGAGAAAGTACCCCCAACATCTCACAATTCATCAACAAAATCAATGAACTGACCAGAAAAAAGAAATCTTCGGAGAAAAAAAGCAGCAGTCAGTTCAGCATAGGCACTATTTCCTTTGAAGGAACCTCCTTGGATATTTTTGATCTGAGGAAACCCAAGATAGAAAGCGGCTTCGACTATACCCGGCTGCGTTTCCGAAAATTGAGAGGTGGCGCGGATAACCTGATCGCTCAAGGAAGCAATATTGGTTTAAATATCCACACGCTGAAGGGCATCGAAGCGACCTCCGGCATGGAATTCCAGCAGCTGAAAGCCGTTTTTTCGTATTCCCCACAAGCCATGGAGTTTGATGAGCTCTACTTCAAATCCAACGAAACCATCATCAAAAATTACCTGAAATTCACTTATGAAGATGTAAAATCCCTCAGTGACTTCAACAATCAGGTCGATATTCTGGCCCAGCTGGATGAATCCGTCCTGAACATAAAGGATTTGAAATACTTCACCAGCAAAATCCCAGATATCGAAGATAAAATATACCTGAGCGGACAAATCTCCGGCAAAGTAAGTGACCTTTACTCCCAGGAATTACTGATCAGGTTCGGTGAACGGAGTGCACTCTTCGGAAAGTTCAACATCGATGGTCTCCCAAAAGTCGACAGCACTTTCTTTCAACTCTCACTGGTCAATTCCTCTGTGAACAGTTCGGATCTTTTCCCCTACCTGGATAAAAAACAGCGAAAAGAAATCAACAAATTCAAAATCATCCATTTTGACGCTGATTTCAACGGTTACCTTAGTCGTTTCCAAACCTCCGGGGACTTCAGGACACAAATAGGCAATATCTCGGGAAAGCTCAACTACCTGACCGATAAAGGAAAACCAAGGTATTATGGACAGCTCAAAGTCGACGAACTAAATCTTGGAAAGATAACCGAGTCACCGGAAACTTTTCAGAAACTCTCATTTGAAGGAAATATCAAAGGCACCGGAACCACGGTGGAAACAGCCCTGCTGGAACTTGACGCCAATGTCCGAAAAATCGGCATCAACCGATACAATTATACCAACATCAGGACCAATGCCACCTACGGGAAAAACCTGTTCAATGGCCAGCTATCCATCAATGACCCCAACTTAAAGGCGCGTATTGACGGCACCCTGGACTTGAGGGCCCAAAAGGACTCCGCCCGTCTCATCGCCGAGTTGGACACCGCCTTTCTCAACAAGCTCAACCTTACCGACAAAGAGTTTTTTATCAGTGGGGCTTTTGAGCTGGACACCAAAGGAACCGATATTGACCGGATAGAAGGCGTCGCCAGGTTCAGAGACCTTCTCATCAGCCATCAGGGCCGCAACTTATCGGTGGACAACTTTATCTTTCAGTCAGTGTTTGCTGAGGACACTAGAATGATCTCGCTTAATTCCGACTTGCTCGTGGCCAGTATTTCCGGAAAGTTCCAAGCAAAGAAAGTATATGAGGACATACAGCTATTGCTGGAAGACTATCTGGCCATATTGACCAATACAGCATATAAAAAATCAAGGGAAGATCGTGGGATGTCCGAAGAGTACAACCTGGACATCAATATGAGCCTCAATGACGTAAATCCCATCATCCACCTTTTTGACCCTGCCTTATATATTTCCAAAAACACCCTGGTGGAAGGGGCATTCTATCGGACACCCGAAAACACCATCTTCAATTTCTATTCGGGTATAGACACTATTCAATACGGCAATAAAATATTCCTGGAAAACGACCTAGATTTCAACACCTCCAAGATGAATAATTCCAGAGAAGTTTTGGCGGCATGCTACATCAACTCCAAAGAACAGCAACTCACCCAAAGCATCGTATTCAACAACCTCAGCCTAACAGGCATATGGGATGAATCGGCAATTGACTTCACTATGGGAATTGACCAGCTGAATACCGAAAGCTATGCCAACATCCAGAGTAAGATTCAGCTGTCAAAAGACCAAACCGCCATTACCTTTGCCCCCTCAGACATAAAAATACTGGAAAACTTCTGGGAATTTGCCCCTGACAACTCCATCATCCTTTCCAGCGGGCAGATCGATGTGGACAACCTTGAACTCTCCAATAACGGCCAATTCTTAGCCCTAAATGGAAGAATCAGTGAAAATCCGGAAGAAATCCTCAGTTTCGAAGTCCATAATGTAAAGCTTGACTTTCTCAACACCTTTGACTCAAAAGATTACAAAGGAACTGCTAACGGCATCATGGCCTTCAATACCTTTGTGGACAGGGGCGGCTCCTACGGAAGCCTCAACATAGACAGCCTCAGCATCAACAATTTCCTCATCGGCAATCTGGAAGCTGCCACCTATTTCGAAAACGACAGGATGAACCTGCACCTCACCAATGAAAGGGACAACAAAAAAGTCATTGAAATAGGTGGGTTTATCAACACCAACGATGACCAGTTGGACTTGGACGGAAAGTTCCAAAACACCCAACTGGACATACTTGAACCCTTCCTGTCTGACTACCTCACCCAATTCGGAGGAACCGTATCGGGCGATCTCAAAATGACGGGGACCTTGAAACAACCACATCTAAAAGGGCAGGGAAAACTCACCGGAGGAACCGTAAGGGTCAATTACCTGAACACCTTCTATACCGTAGATGGCAATATCAACTTCAATCCCAATGAAATCAGTTTCAGGGGGCTGAATGTTACCGATGTTCAGGGCAATACAGCCAACATGAACGGAGGAATAGCCCACGATGGTTTTAAAAACTTCGTACTTGACATTTCCTCTGACCTAAACAGCTTCCAAGTACTCAACACCTCTGCCAGGGACAACGACCTTTTCTATGGTACGGCTTATGCCAGCGGCACCTTAAATATCTTTGGGGCAGCTTCCAACCTGGACATTACGGCCAATGCAACCACTCGGCCCAATACAAAAATCTATATCCCCATAGGAGAGTCCGAAGGTCAGGCCCAGGAGGAATTCATCAACATCATCAATGTACGGGACACTACCCGGGAGATGTACCTCCAGGAAACCGTAGAAAAACTGGCCATCAATAATGTCCGAATGAACTTTGTGCTGGATGTCACACCGGATGCCTACACGGAAATACAGATCGACCCAAGGACCGGTGAAAACATCCAAGGTCACGGAAGGGGGATCCTGAACCTCAACATCGATACCCAAGGTGAATTTTCCATGACCGGGGACTATGAAATTGTGGACGCCAAATACAACTTTTCCCTTTATAACATCATCAACCGGCAATTTGAAATCCTTCCCGGAGGGAGAATCTCCTGGTACGGGGATCCATATGCCGGGGTCATGAACATCAAGGCCACTTATGAGGAAAATGTATCCTTGACCAGTTTGCAGAACAGCCAAAACTCCAATCCCGATTTCCAAAACTCTCAACTGCTCCGCAGGTACCCTGTAAAAGTGATCATGGATCTGGACGGCCCACTGCTGTCCCCTGACATCAACTTTGACTTTGACTTTTCGGAATTTCCGGATGGAGAAGCCCAAACGACCATTTCTGCTTTCAAAAATAGGATCGCCAATGATGAACAGGAAAAAAACAGACAGGTTTTCTCCCTGATTATGCTGAGGAGATTTTCGCCGGAAGGCCAGTTCAACAGCGCGGGCATAGGTTTCTCCAATCTCAGCCAATTGGTCTCCTCCCAGCTAAACGCCCTTATTTCCCAAGTGGACCAAAACTTGGAGATCAATATCGACTTGGCTTCTCTAGATGAATCGGCCTTGGAAACCTTTCAGCTGAGGGTAGCCTATACCTTCTTGGACGGAAGGCTAAGGGTCACCAGGGACGGCAGTTTCACCGACCCCCAGGGGAATGCAGACCTGGGCAGCATTGCCGGGGACTGGCAGGCTGAATACTTGATCACTGATGATGGACGCTACCGCCTCCGCATCTACAACAAAAACAACTTCAACACTTTCACCTCCCTGAACATTGCCGACAGGGTCAATACTTACGGCGTTTCCGTTTCCCAAACCCTGTTGTTCAGCTCCCTAAAAGAACTCTTCCAAAATATCAGCAAAAAGAAAAAAGAACGGCTCCTCATCAATGATTCGGATGATTTCCTGAGATACGACCTTGAGGAAGAAACCAAACTCCCCCAGGCCCCGTTCCCAAAAGAACCGGCAGATTCCTTAAGGATTAATATTCTAGAAACGAGGCCCCGGGAAGAAAAGGAAGAAACGCCATCAAACAATTAACCTGCTTTTTCAATTGTATTAGTAAAACAAAACATGGAAAAGATCACGATCTGTTGGTTAAGAAGGGACCTCCGGCTGGAGGACAATACGGCACTGCATTATGCCTGCCAAAATGAAAAGCAGGTTTTACCCCTTTTTATTTTTGACACAGACATTCTTGATGAGCTGGAAGACAAAGAAGACGCCAGGGTTACCTTTATCCATGGACAATTAAAGCACCTCCAAGAAAAACTGGTCAAGAAGGGTGCTTCCTTGCTGGTAAAAAAAGGGAAACCTTTAGAAGTCTTTAAAGACCTTTCCAAGCAGTTTGACATTGAAGCGGTCTATACCAACCGTGATTATGAACCCTACGCTATCTCCAGAGACAAAGAGGTCAGCAAATTTCTTAAAGGCAAAGACATAGGCTTTTATGATTTCAAAGACCAGGTCATTTACGAGAAGGATGAAATCCTCACCGAAAGTGGAAGTCATTATAAAGTATACACCGCTTACAAAAACTCTTGGCTGGAAAAATTCAAAAAAAATCAGCCAGAGCTGCTGACAACTGATTTCAAAAAACTTTACCGGACGGATCCTTTTGAGCTTCCTTCCTTAGAAGAGATCGGTTTTGCTCCTACCTCCATCCCTCTTCCTCCCTTGGAAGTGGATAAGGAATTGATCAAAGATTATGATCAACACCGGGATTTCCCGGCCGTGGACAAAACCACCCATTTGGGCATTCACTTACGCTTTGGAACCCTCAGTGTCCGAAAACTGGCCCTGGAAGTTGCCGAATTGAACCAAACCTTTTTGAGTGAGCTGATTTGGCGCGAGTTTTTTATGATGATTTTATATCATAAACCACAAGTCGTGGATCAGGCATTTAAAAGTCAATACGACAATATCCCCTGGAGAAACAAGGAGGAGGAATTCAACAGCTGGTGCGAGGGAAAGACAGGTTACCCCATAGTGGATGCCGGTATGCGTCAACTTAACCAAACCGGCTATATGCACAACAGGGTAAGAATGGTGGTGGCAAGTTTCCTGACAAAGCACCTTTTAATTGACTGGCGTTGGGGAGAAGCGTATTTTGCGAAAAAATTGCTGGATTACGAGCTTGCCTCCAATAATGGCAACTGGCAATGGGCCGCCAGCACAGGAACTGACGCGCAGCCCTATTTTCGGATCTTCAATCCAGCATCCCAAATCAAAAAGTTTGACAAGGATTTAAAATACGTAAAAAAATGGGTGGAAGAATACGGGACTGACGAGTATCCTTCTCCCATTGTAGAACATAAAGCTGCCAGAGAAAGGGCACTCAAAACTTACAAATCTGCATTAGAATCATGAATATAGGAGATAAGGTCCGTCTATTGCACGGAAACGAGGAAGGAACCATTACCAAAATATCAAATGGCGGGAGAATAGAAATTGAAATCGAAGACGGATTTCGCATTCCAGCCATGAAAAACGAGGTCGTCGTCATCCATGAAACGGAAAAACAATATTTTGGTGAGGGCAGTAAAAAGGCAGAAAAAGAGGCTCCCCTAGAGACCGTCAAAAGCCAGAAAGCAGAACCGGGGCTCTACCTAAGTTATGTCCCCATCAACGACAAAGACCTCAGCCTGCACCTGATCAATAACAGCGAAAAAGACTATGTCTTTATGGCTTCCGAAATTTTTGGGGACAATTCAAGAACAGTTTCTTCAGGCACCCTTTCTGCCAAAAGCTCCAAAAAACTCGATGAAAAAGCGATTCCTCAGTTTGAAAACTGGCCGCCACTTTTTCTTCAGTTTATTCCGGTCAATCATAAAACAGAAAAGACCCTTCCACCCTTTGAAAAAAAGGTAAAGTTCAAGGCTTCTTCCTTCTTCAAGAGCCAGCAAACAGCCCCTGTAACCAACAAAAAGAGCTATCTTTTTGCCATTGACCAACAGACCAAAACACTTGACATCAAAGAACTCAACAAATCCCTGAACGAGGGAAGTGAAGAATCACCTCAGCACGCCCGCCAGTTTAAGCGACCTGAAAAAGAAATCGATCTGCATATCGAAAAGCTGACTGAAGACCACGCCTTTATGAGCAACACGGAAATGCTCAAGCTGCAAATGGAGGTTTTCGAAAAGAATCTTAATTACGCCATCGCTTCGGGCATGGATGAAATCACCTTTATCCACGGTCTGGGCAATGGAGTCCTGAGAAAAGAAATCCACAAATACCTGAGTCAATTGGAAAATATTAAGTATTTTCAGGATACCCAAAAGAGCCGATTTGGATATGGTGCCACCCTTGTACGTATAAACTAATCCGATATGCAAGTCCGACAAGTTTCCCCGATATTTCAGCTCTTTGATCAGCAATATGACTTGGCCAAAAGGCTCTTTATCTCCCTTTCCAAGCAGTTCAGGTCCAAAAAAGCCACTGAACTGGAAGAGAAGCTGATATTTATGGAAATCTATATCGACCTGCTCAGCAAGATCCATTTCAATGAAAAAAAACTGAAATTCCAGCTTTTCGGACCCTATAGGGAACTTTTCAAATCGCTAAAAAAAGTCCTCCACATCAAACTGATTCAGCAGGCTCTTGCAGAGGAAACCGCATCTGCGGGCATGAGCTTTGGCTCTTATGAAAAAATACTGCTTAAAGACAAAAACAAGATTTATGGAGATGCCTATGATCTGATCATGGGCACTCCTTTGGAAATCTGGGAAGCCCTTTACCGGGAAGCCTTTGAGCATAGCAGAAACATAAAACCGCTGATGATCAACACCTCCACCACTCAGATCATCAACGAAGAACTGGAATTCTTTAAATTTGACAGCGAAAAAAAGCTGGAAGCCAAAGAAATCAAAGACATCTATGAAGGCCTACAGGTCATCATTACCCTGGAAAATGTAAGGATTGTCTCCGGGCTAAATGCCACCTTTACCAGGGTAATCCATAAGCACATGAATGACCTCAGCCAGCAGCTTTATAAATGGTACCAAAACCACCTTTTCCTTCAGCACCTTACCTTTTCACTCGCCGACCAAGAGGAAGCACCTTCAAAGAAATACCTCACGCTGATCAACTCGTTAAAAAACAACAAAAAAAAGCTGACCACCAAAGTAGTCAGCCAGTGTCAGCATTTATTCTCGGACATCCTAGGTTAAAGCTGAAATAGAGCTTCCCATTAAACCATCCTCCTTAAATCTTTGACAGCGCCTGTGCAAGGTCATTTTTAAGGTCTTCCGCATCTTCTATCCCTACACTGAGGCGGATCAAAGAATCTGAAAGCCCCACTTTCTCCCTTTCGGCTTTGGGGATACTGGCATGGGTCATGGAAGCGGGATGGCCACAGAGTGATTCCACTCCACCCAAGGACTCCGCCAAAGAGAACAGATGGAAATTTTCCAGTACTTTCTGGGCATCCTCGATTTTGTCTCCCACCAACGTAAAGGAGATCATCCCACCAAAGCCTTTCATCTGGGCTTCAGCGATATCATGGTTGGGATGATCCTCGAAGCCTGGCCAATACACCTTTTCCACCTTGGGATGGTTCCTCAGGTATCCTGCAATGGTTTTTCCGTTTTGACAATGCCGTTCCATTCTCAAATGAAGGGTCTTGATTCCCCTGAGCACCAAAAAACAGTCCTGAGGTCCCGGAGTGGCACCGCAGGAGTTCTGGATAAAGGCCAGGTCTTCCGCTAGTCTATCATTGTTGACCACCAAAGCCCCCATTACCACATCCGAGTGGCCTCCCAAGTATTTGGTCACCGAATGCATGACCAAATCAGCTCCGAGATCCAATGGGGTTTGCAGATAAGGGGTGGCAAAAGTATTGTCTACCCCCAATAGGACATCATGCTTCTGGGCAATGTCTGCCAGCGCTTTGATGTCCACAATATTCATCATAGGGTTGGTAGGGGTCTCCGCCCAGATAAGCCGGGTATTTTCATTGATATACTTTTCTATGGTGGCGGCATCTCCCATGGGCACAAAGTGGAACTTGATGCCGTATTTGGCAAATACCTTGGTAAAGATCCGGTAGGTCCCACCATAGAGGTCATTGGTGCTGATCACCTCATCCCCAGGGCTCAGCAGCTTGATGACCGCATCGATGGCTCCCATACCGGAAGAAAAACACAGCCCGTGCTTCCCGTTTTCCAAGGCAGCAATGCTGCTTTGCAGGGCTGACCTGGTAGGATTGTGGGTCCTGGAATACTCGTATCCTTTATGATCGCCTGGCGACTTTTGCACATAAGTCGAAGTTTGAAAAATGGGTGTCATAATCGCCCCCGTTGAAGGATCTGGCGCTACTCCTGCATGAATTGCTTTTGTACCGAATTTCATATTTGTACTTAATTATTTCTTTCCGTTTATACTTTTGCTGGCTTAACCTAAATCAAAGTGAATAAATTTCCTACTTTCGACACAAATAAAACTGAAATTGAAAGAAAACCATCCTTCCACGCCTTTGTTTGATCAGCAAGAAGAAGATTAAACCTGGCTATTTTCGATAAAATTCTCTTAAAAATGCCCCCAAGCTCCTCTCTTTTAACAAACCTTAAGCACATCTATCAAGCTAACCCGGCCATTGCACTGGCGCTGATCTGGGTACTCCTCGTTCCTGCCCTGGGAAGTACCTTGCTGATCAGCTACCTCTATGCCGGCCCGACAGATTGGACCACCTCGCCTTCTCTGGGAGACAGCATGGTCATGGTTTTCTTGGGAGCACTACTGATGGGACTGGCATTTGTTCCTACCACCCTATTGGCTATTTCCACTGGCTTTCTTTGGAGCTGGGAGGCCCTACCCTTATTGGTACTTTCCTATACCATCGCCAGCTTGATCGGCTATTTCACCGGCAAAACCCTGGACAAAAACAGCCTTGGACTTCTCCTTCACAACTACCCCAAGGCTGCTAAACTGGTAGAGCAGAAACAATCCAAAATGGGGTCCTTGGTGTTTTTTGTACGGATCAGTCCGGTCATTCCATTTGCCTTATCCAATTTATTGTTTGCCTTGCTAGAGGCAGGCTGGAAAAAAGTCGTCCTCTTCGGCGCAATGGGCATGCTTCCCAGGACCATCATGGCTTTCAGTACCGGAGTAATGGCCTCTTCCATTGCCGAAGCCTTTGAAAAAAAAGAAGGAGGAACACAGGTCCTCCTATTTATCGGCCTCCTGGCCCTCAGTATTTTTGGAATCTGGCGCTTCTTTAAAAAATCGGCCCAATAAAATACACTTTATTTCCTTTTCATTTCCCTTTGGATGTATTCATCCAAACGCTTTTTATAGTTCGCAGTATCATCTTCATATACTGGAGAAAGGGCTTCCTTTTCAGGGAATGTCTCCATGTGTAAAGTTTGCGTAGGGAATGCAAAGCTCACCCCAAGTTCCTTGGCCAGTTTCACAATCTGGATCAACACCTCATGCCGGGCCTGTAACTCATCCCCCCAAGTGGGCACCTCAAAGAACACATAAAACATGATGTCCAAGCTGAAGGCCGACATATTGTTGAAATACACATTATAATAGTCTTTTCTGGTCTTTGGGTGATTTTTGACGATTTCCCTCAACCCCTCCACAAACACATTGATCAGCTCCGGAGGGGTATCATAGGTAATCGTGACAGTACTGTAAAATCTCCTGTATTGTCGCAGGCCATGGTTATCAATGGTAGCATCTGCTATTCGCCCGTTAGGAATATACATCAGGGAATTACGGAAGGTCCTCACCCGGGTGGAGCGGAAGCCCACTTCTTCGACCGTGCCGTCCACATCTCCACTGGTAATCCAGTCTCCCACCTGAAAAGGCTTATCGATAAAGATCATCACCGAACCAAAAAAGTTCTTAATGGTATCCTGGGCGGCCAAGGCAAAGGCCAGACCACCTATAGAAAGCCCAGTCAAAAAAGGCCAAATATCCACCTGCAGGCCTTCCTTCAAAATAAACAGCGAGCCCACCACGACGATGAAAGCCTTGAGGGTCTTCCTTGCCAAAGGCACCAGCTGATCATCCAAGTTGGAATCTGTCTTGTCGGCCTGCCGCTCAAAATAGGCAGAGAGCAAATCCGCCAGTTTATAAAAAACAATGGTGATGATAAAGGGCTTGGCGGCATTAAGCAATAAAGCGATCCAGGACACGATCTCTATGGGCAATTGCAGTACCCTGATAAAAATATCCAGAAGCAGCACAATGAAATAAATACTGACCACTCTTGCCACTGGCAGCAGGTACTTTTCTGCCACATGTCCATACCCCACCTTCATGGAAAAATGGTACATCCCCCTGTCCACAATAAAGGTGAACAGCTTATGGGCCGAGACTACAAAAAGCACCAAAATAAACAGTCCCACCAACTGCCATAAGTGCAAGCCAAAATACATTTGCTGTCCGATTTTCGGAAGCAGGCTCAATAATTTATCGGTACCATAAGGATAAGTTTCCTTATGAAGTTCATCTATTTTGGAAGCAGTGAAACGGGAAAACTTCCATTCATCGCCCACCTTCTCCAGAAAAATCTGCGGCAACCGCTGCTTGTCAAAATAATACTTTGCCTGGTAGTTGTGGGCAGAATCCGTATAGCTTGGCTCATTTGGCACCTCATCCATGTCTACATACACGCCCCTTCCATCAAACACCTGCTTCAATTTCACAATTTGCCTTATGGCAGCCTTTTCTGCTTCCGGAATGACCGCCAAAGTCTTTGCCGCTAAGGCAGGACGATAATTGCCCTCTTCCAAATTATGAAAAAAGGTGAGCGTAGTTTGATAGGGAGAAGACAAGTTGTAATAAGAAACGGTATCTGCTACTAACTCCTCATTTTCCGCCATCGCTTGTGAGAAAGCGCTATTGCTAAAGCTCAGCACTATCCCTACCAGGATAAACCTTATCCAAAAAACCATGATTGCAACTTTATTTTTGAAAACTTCACAAAACTAAACATTTACCTGTCCACTTCCTACCTCACTTAAAGAGGCATTTTGTAGGTAGCAAACCTGTTTTGGTGAATAGAGTAAATACTATATTCATTCTTACTGCCCGAATACTTGACCTCTATTTCTTGACTGCCATTGATAGGACGGGTGTTCAGCAACTCTCCTTCAAGGTTATAGAGATAAATGAACTCCTGTACTTTGTCGATGATGACAAAAATATTCTTATCCAAGCCGAAAGAGAAGAACTGGAAATCCATGGATTCTGATCCCATATTTTTTTCAAACAGAACTTTCTGTTCCGTATCCAAAACGGTAACCTTATTGAATTCGCGGACCACAAAAAGGTATTGGTCGCCTGATTGATCTTTGACCAGCTCAAAAGTGGTGTTCTTTTCAGGACGTAAAAGCTGGTTCCTGTAGGTCAGTTCTCCTTTAAAATTGACCCTGACCACTTCGCCTTCTGCTGAGATGGTAGCTAGCTGGGTATCCTCCTGGTCTCCCCGCTGTAAAAGCACATAATCCGTACTGACCCCCTCACCGAGATTTACCGGACCTCCCGTTTGTAGTTCTCCGCGCCGGTTCATAATGTACAGTTCCCCATTCCTATTCATGGCCACCATGTAATCCCCTACCCCTGAAAGGCGGTGATGTGCTGGAGGACTACTGAGCATTCCAGAAGTTACCCGTGGTGTCCAACCTTCCAGGTTATTTCCCCGCTTATCGAAGATATAAAGATCACCATTGGACAAAGCCACAAAATAACGGTAGTCCCGGCTATTGTTATAATCCACCAAGTTCATATGGGTAATTCCTCCATCCGATGGAAGCCGCAGGGGATAGCCGGGCAAAGACTCTCCCAGTCGATCAAAGGCATACACGGCATTTTCAGTGGCAAACAGCACCTGCAACTTTCCGTTTTTGTAATAATCGATCTGGAACACCTCACTTACAATTTTCCCTTCAAGTTGGCGATCAAAAATCCGCTCTCCCTCATCATTAAAAAAATGGACGGTATTCATCTCATCCTGCACCACAAAGTCGGTACTCTTATCATTAAAATTCTCAATGGCCTTTGGTCCATAGATCAGGGTCTCACTGAAACTGATCCCCAGACTTTCTGTCAGCAATATATCCTGCACGGATTTGATCGGGGCCAGGTTGTACCCCAGCTCCAAATTCACATATTGGTCATTTCCCAATTCGCTCAGCTGCAGCGCCACCAAGTCTATGGACTTCAGCTGTGGCGCATATTTCTGCAACAAAGCCTGCCAATCAGGAGTGCTGATTTCCAACAGGGAATTCCAAAAACGGGGAATGTTCATGATAAAATTGAAACCTGCGTTTTTGGAAACCCCTTCCAAAAACCGCCTTTGGTTGATTGACCGGCCCCAAGTATTGTCATTATAGATATCATCAAAGAACACCTTCATCGCTTTCATATTATTGGACATCACCAACATATTATCAAAAGCCCCGACATAGGTCCTTGGGAATCCTAAAAATTGTCCGTTAAAAAGATGTGCCGGAAATTCTGGCTGGTTGATCAGAAAAACCTCATTTTCCATATAATAATCACTCATTGACTGGGTGCTGTCCCCTTGGTTGATCGCCAGACTAAAGGTCTTCAGCAACTCCACCTGTCCTTCCAGATCGGAACTTTTCATGATCACGATTTTATCGGTTTCCATATTGGGAAGCTTTTCCAAAATCATGAAGCCGATTTCTCCTGTCAGCTTATCCAAAAAGCCCTTGTTGGCAATGTATTTATCCATTTCCCCCATCAAGGTCTTTTTTTGCTCAAAAGCATAATTGGAGATGTCTTTTATTTGATCGAGGTCATTGACATTGTACTGATAATAAATCGCCGTCCTATTGGAGATATAATTACTGAACAGCTTGCCTCCCCCTCTCTTTTCATTGGAAAAATCCACCTTTTCGCCATCTTGATAGAAGGTAAATCCGTCCAGAAAAACCTTGTTTTCGGCAAACTTAAGCTCCAAATTGGCGGACAACTGATGTTGGGAAAAGTTGTTTACAAACTCCAAGCCCTCCTCTTTGCCTATTCCTTTGACAAAAGAGGCCAGCCCCCTACTCCCCATCCGGAACACGCCCAAACCATCTCCTGTACCGGGCTGCGCTTTGTACAGCTCCTTATAGCGATCCCTGAAACTATCCAGCTTATCGGACTGAACATAGCGGATAGCTTCCTCTATCAGAAAGGAATTGTAGCTGGCAACCACCACATTTTCCAGCAAGGCATAGGAAAGCGTCGTCTGTTGCTCTGGATCCGAATATTCAAAAATCCGCTCCCCACTGTAGATCCTTTCCTGAATATTGTTTGCCTGCACCCTTTGCCGAATAGACTGAATAAATCTTTCCTGGGTTTTATCTTTAAAGGCTATCAGGAATAAAAAATCAAATTCTGATTTTGCCGTTTGATGGAGCGATACCACAAATTGGTTTCCTTTCAGTGTATTCTCCAAGTTCCCCTTTCGGCCCGTCAGACTGTCCAGCACCACCAGTTGCTTCTCTACTGCTTTAAGAGAAGGAACGTCAGAGAGCCTTTTCCAAATGGGCTGGCTGACCAACTGGTTCCAGGCCCTGACAGGCTCTTCGGTTTCAAAAACGAATATCGCCTCATCAGAGACCAAATCCACTGCATCCAACTCATCAGTAAACACTTCCGAACGATAAAAGAGGTAACCCGCCAATCCCAATACTATAACCAGCAAAATCACCAACAAGCGCTTCAACATACTCTTCCAGGCAATTAGTAATATTCTTAAAGTGGTAAATTAAGGACTCCCCTCTATACAATCAAAATATCCAAGGCTCAAAAAACAAAAATCCCGACCAAAGGCCGGGATTCTTAACCAATTCATCAATGCTGTATTATTTGGCTGCAATGTTTTCCAAAACGGCCATTACCTCTTTCACGTGAGTTCTGGAAGTTTCCAAAAGGGCTTTTTCTTCCTCGTTCAGATCAAGTTCGATCACTTTTTCAATACCGTTTCTGCCCAAGATAACCGGTACCCCTAAGTAACAATCGTCGATACCATATTCTCCGTCCAGCTTCACGCAAACAGGGAATACTCTTCTTTGGTTTTTAAGGATGGACTCTACCATCTGTGCAGCAGCAGATCCTGGCGCGTACCAAGCTGAAGTGCCCATCAGTTTCACCAACTCACCACCACCAAACTTAGTTCTCTCGATGATCGCATCCAACTTATCCTTATCAATCAACTCAGTCACAGGAATCCCCGCTACAGTTGTATACCTAGGAAGAGGCACCATGGTATCTCCATGGCCACCCATCAAGATCGCCTGGATTTCTTTTGGAGACACATTTAACGCTTCAGCCAAGAAAGCACGGTACCTGGCGGTATCCAAAATACCCGCCATACCCATTACTTTTGTTCGTGGCAGTTTGGAAGTAATATGAGCCTGGAAAGTCATTACATCAAGTGGATTGGATACGATGATCACAATCGCATTTGGAGAATGCTTGATCACGTTTTCCGTAACAGACTTTACTATACCAGCATTGGTCTCGATCAAATCGTCACGGGTCATGCCTGGCTTACGTGGCAAACCTGAAGTAATCACTACCACATCAGAGTCAGCAGTTTTTGAATAATCATTGGTGCTTCCTACCGTTCTGCTATCGTAAGCATTGATAGGGGCTTTCTGCCAAATATCCAAGGCTTTGCCCTCTGCTACACCTTCCTTGATATCAACTAGAACAATCTCTTCGGCGATTTCTCTGTATGCCAACACATCGGCGCAGGTAGCACCCACGTTACCGGCTCCAACTACGGTTACTTTAGTCATGATTTATGATTTGTTTGTTTTATTGAACTTTTTGAAAAGCTCCGCTAAGATATTAAAGAAACCCTATTAATTAAAGTATTCCATTGATTAGTTAATCACCTAACCCTTACTTTCTTTGTCATATTTTCATAGGGAGATATCCCCTCTGTATCTTGGCCCACCGGGTCAAAAGGGACGCCTACAACAAATATCATTCAAACATTTCACCAAGTTTAAAAAAGCCAAAGGAACTCTTGTAAGACGAGAACAGGCGGTGATTGTTGGCATTGTAATATTCCGCCAGGGAAGTTAGCATTTTCGCTTTGATTTTGGGGCTGCTGTCAAAAACCTCCTGGATGGCATAATTTGGAACTACCATCAGCTCAGCGACTTCAGAGGCTACCATTGCGGTGTAAATCCTCTTGGAATTGCTCAAGAGGGAATTTTCACCAAAAGCCACGCCTTTCCTAACCTGTAGTACGGTTTCAAAATCCTCCTTGATATCCACATTGAGCGTGACGAGCCCAGATTTTACAATATAAAGGGCTTGGCTGGGATCATTCCTGAAAAAGACCACCTCATCCTTTTGATATTTTCTATAATGGATGGCGGACAAAAAACGGTACATTTCAGCATGCTTCAGATAATTGAAAATTTTTGTGTTGGCCAAAAACTCAAAAACCTCCAATTCCCCTTCTGAATATGTTCTCTTAAAAGGATTAAGCATATACCTTATTTTAGTTTAATATACATGATCTCCTTGGTAGCCGCGGAAACCTTAAACCGGTCATCCACCCGAAAGCCTTGCACCCAAACCACCTCTCCTTCATCATCACACAACACTTTCACCTCCTTTTTGGCAATGACAGGCACCTTCAAATCTATCAAAAAATCACTGATTTTTTTAAACTTTTTCATGCCTAGCGGCCTAAACCTATCCCCTTCCTGCCAATACCTTAGACTCAGTGGAAACTTCAGCGCCCCCCTGTCCAACATTGCATTTTTGGAAGATCTATCCAGTTCATTTCCCTCCTCCAACACCATTATATCGTAGCTCTCCTCTCCACACTGAAGTTCCACATCGTTTTTTGACACGGAAACTTCCCGGAAATCACTTTTGGCCTTGCCCAGATAAATATAGCTCCTGTCAATATTGACCATATATCCCTCTGCATCGAACCGGCGCCCCACCTCTCCAGACTCCAAAACAGCCAACATATCATCAATTTGGCTTGGGTTAAAACCGTAATCCCGGAGCCAATAATATAGAAATGACTTACAGCCTGGCAAATGCTGTAAATCTTCCTTTTTCAGGTAGGCCATCTCACCATCCCTGCCAACATGCTCCTTTTTCCAGTGGCTGTACAAATGAAAAAATGCCCTTCCCGTATCCTTCAGCCGCTCGAAACTTTGATGCAGCTTTTCCTCCACTTGGCTGTCCTGCTGCTTCAAAAGGGGCAGCACTTCATTTCTCAAAAAATTCCGCTTATAGTCACTTTCCCTATTGGAACTGTCTTCCCGCCAGGTGATCCCCGACTCCGCGGCATATTTGGACAGTTCCTCTCTGCTAAAAGGCAGCAATGGCCTAATCACCTGATCACGAATTTCAGACATCCCATACACCCCTTCCACACCGGTACCGCGCATAAGG
Organism: Echinicola sediminis; assembly: GCF_054777495.1. Classification (NCBI taxonomy): domain Bacteria; kingdom Pseudomonadati; phylum Bacteroidota; class Cytophagia; order Cytophagales; family Cyclobacteriaceae; genus Echinicola; species Echinicola sediminis. The sequence continues at coordinate 27,888 of NZ_BAAHAP010000012.1, forward strand.
TTCAGCAGAATGGTCTCCAGTTGATCATTGTGGTGATGGGCAACGACTATCCCTTCACAACCCCTTGCCTTCATCACCTCATCAAACCATTCATAACGTAAATCCCTGGCTGCCATCTGCGTGGAAATCCCAAGACTCTCAGCGTACTCCTTGGTCTTAAAATGCTTCACCTCTATATCCACCCCAAGCTCCGAAGCCAAGGACCTTACAAACAGCTCATCCCCATCACTTTCCTTTCCCCTAAGCCCAAAATTACAATGGCCCATAACAAAAGGAACCCCTGATTGCCTCAGCAAATGGGCCAAACAAACACTGTCCATTCCACCGCTGATGGCCAAAAGGTACTGCTTTCCGGTATCCAAAAGGTTTTTTCCCCGTATATGACTGATAAACTGTTCAAGCATAAACCAAAAATACCATTTTTGATTAATTTTGCCCTTGATAAAAAACAGAATGCTAAAAAAGAATTTCACATATCTCCTCTCTTTGCTGTTTTTGATGCTCAGCTTCACGGCTGCCAAAGCACAAAACCAAAGCAACTCCAGATCACTGAAGATAGAGCGGTCCAAAACACTGAACATCGTCGACAACATGCGAAAAGCCATCGGGGATGTGCTGATGGTCCATCAAGGAACGAAGATCTATTGTGATTCCGCCTATTTTTTCAGCCTGGAGAACAAAGCAGAACTGTACGGGCATGTGCGGATAGAAAACCCCAAGGACACGGTCACCACCACCAGCCGGTATGCCGACTATAATGGCAATACCAATATCGCGCGATTGCGCAATAATGTGGTCTTTAAAAAAAGCAATTCGACCACGCTGTACACCGACTTTCTCGACTATAACCGTCAAACCGGCGTGGCGGATTATTTCAACTTCGGCAAAGTAGTGGACTCCACTAACGTGCTGACCAGCCAAAAGGGAAAATACGAAACCCAAGCGGAAAAAATCACTTTTACGGACAATGTCATTCTCGTTAACCCGGAATACACGCTGAAATCCAACATCCTTTATTACCACACCATTCCCAAAACCGCCGAGACAGAGGGGCTCACCAACATCCGTTCTCCGGAAGGGGATGAACTCAACGCATTCAAGGGAAGCTTTTACGATACCCAGAACAGGCTCTTCAAATTTTATGATGGTACAGTGGAAAATGAAACCAGCCGGGTTTCTGGAGAAACACTGTTCTATGACGAGAATAAAAAGTACTATGAAGCAGAAGAAAATGTAAGTATTTTCAACAAAGAGCGGAATTTAGAAGTCTTTGGTGATAAAGGTAAATATTGGGAAGAAAGAAAATACTCTGAAGTGTTTGGCAATGCCTTGGTCCAAAAATACTTCGAGTCCGACACCCTATACATGGCAGCGGACACCCTTATCAGCCAGGATAGCGAGACGGCACAAGAAAGGCACATGCTGGCCTTTCCCAACACAAAGATGATCAAAAGTGACCTTTCCGGAAGAGCTGATTCGGTAGTATATGCCTATGCAGACTCTACCATTTTTCTCTACAGAGACCCCTTGCTTTGGAACAATAAAAGTCAAATTTCCGCAGACAGTATCCGCTTTCTGATTGCCAACGAAGAAATAGACAGGGCCTTTTTGAAAGACAATGCCTTCGCCATCACGGCCGACACAGTGGCTAATTTCAACCAAATAAAGGGAAGGGAAATGACCGGCTTTTTTACAGATGGGGACATGACCAAGCTCGACGTGGAAGGCAATGGTGAGTCATTGTATTTTGCCCTCGAAAATGACACCACCGTACAGGGGATCAACACCTTGCTGTGCGGGAAGATCATCATGTACTTTGAAGAAGGCAATGTAAGCAGCATCAACCACACCATTAATCCAGAGGCCTCTTTTATCCCTCCCCATCTCATCGAAGAGGAGAACACCAAGCTGCAAGGCTTCGAATGGAGGTTTGATGAAAAACCTACCTTGGCCACGATCATGAGCTGGAGAAAACCCAAAGAAAAAGACCCCAACCCGGCCAATCTTTTTAACGAACCCGACATAAGAATCCCCTTCCCGGATGAAGATGAAATAGAGCAAATCATCAAAGAATGGCTTGATAGCAAAAACAAACAGGCAAAAAAGCCCTAATCTCCCCTATTAAATTCCGTCCGAACGCTACCGCTTAAAAAAAATTTTACCAAGGTTAACATTTTTTAACCCAGATTACTTTAAAAGAACGAATCTAATCGGTATTTTTATACGTATAAGATTCAGGATAACAACCAATTAAACGAACATCATATTGACATAAACTCTACATGAAAAACTTTTTATCGCTCTTCGCCTTGTTTTACCTCTTTTTTCAGCTTGGTTCAGCTGAGGCGAGACAAGTGCGTCTGCTAAGCGATAAGGCCGAATTCGCTGGAAAAATCAACACTACTCAGAGAAAATCAGTCATCCTTCAAAATGATGCTGATGAGAAAAAAGAATACGTCTTGAAATTCATGAGGGGGAATATTGGCTCCTCCCAAGACATCAAAGTATGTATCGGGGAGCAATGCTTTGACCCCAGAAAAGACTTGGCAAAAATCAAACTGTCCTTGGCTCCCGGAGAAGTTTTCACTGACCTGTATATAGAGTTCAGCATGGGAATCACCGAAACCAAGGGAACCTTTGACCTTCACTTTTCCAACACTTCAAACCTTAGGGATGTCTTCATCATAGAAGGGGTTTACGAAGTCTTTGCGCCGAACGAAAGCGAAGAAGTAAACCATCGGGATATTTCTATCGGAAGCATCTATCCTAACCCCAGTAACCGTATCGCCCAAATAGATTACCAAATAAAAAACCCTAATGCCAACATTAAACTGGTCATTAACAGCTTCATCGGCAACCCCATCGAAGAACTCACCCTATCACCCCAGCAAAAGACCTTGCTCATTAATGTAAGCGATTTTAATCCGGGTGTATATTTTTACACATTAATTGTGGACGGCAAAAATATTGTCACCAAGAAGCTCGTTGTCAAAAAATAACCTGTCCCAGATACCCACTTAGTAACTTTGATACAGAATCAATTTCCCCTATATTTGCAGATTGAAAATTATGAAGACATTTATTAAGCATACTTTACTTCTAGTAGTCCTCATTTCCTTGGGTGCCTGCGGCAAATTCTACAAGCTGGAAAAAAGCACCAATTGGGATGACGTATACACGGCGGCCAATGATTACTACCAAGAAGGCGAATACAACAAGGCAATCATTCTTTATGACAAAGTGTTGCCTGTGATTCGTGGTAGCGAAAAATCAGAGTTGGCGCAGTTCAACTATGCTTATGCCCACTTCAGAATGAAAAGGTACATTGAGGCAGCCAGCTACTTCAATACTTTCTACCAAAGCTATAGCCGGAGTCCATTGGCAGAAGAAGCCTTGTTCATGCATGCCTATTCCCTTTACATGGATGCTCCCGACTATAACCTGGACCAGAAAAGCAGCAAAGAAGCCGTTACCGCTATCCAGCAGTTCATCAATCGCTTCCCGCAATCTGACTCCTACGAAAGGGCCATGGGAATGATCAACGACCTCCAGCAGCGGTTCGAGAAAAAAGCTTACGAGGAATCCCAAATGTACTACAGGCTTACCGAAGGGCTTTTCCCAGGGCAGTTCTATTTGGCCTGTATCGTCAACTTCCAAAATTTTGCAAAAAGATATCCCAACAGCGAACACAACGAAGAATTGGCTTTCAAACTGGTGGAGGTGAGTTCTGCCTATGCTGAAAGAAGTGTGTTTACCAAGAAAGAAGAACGGCTAAACGAAGCCCTGGATTTCGGAGAAGACTTTAAAAGAAAGTATCCTCAAAGCAACTTTAACAACGATGTCAATTCCCTGATCGAAAAGACCAAATCCGAACTGACGGCTCACCTGAAGCTCAAAAAGCAATACGAAGAGCTAAGGGCCAAGGATATGGAAGCCCGAAAGGAAAAAGAAGCAGAAGAAAAAGAGGAGCAGGAACAAGCAGTAACGCCTACTGAGGCAGGCAACACCAAATAAATTCAATAGAAAATAAATTAATACAATCATATGGCAGTTAATCCTTCAATCATCACAAGAGACTTGGACAAGGTCGCCGAGAAGTCAGGAAACCTCTATGAGTCCCTCCATGTGGTCTCCCAAAGAGCCAAGCAAATTTCTTTGGCCACCAAGGAAGAACTAAACAACAAACTATCCGAGTTTGCCTCTACAGTGGACAACTTGGAAGAAGTTTTTGAAAACAAAGAACAAATAGAAATCTCCAAGTTTTACGAGAGAATGCCTAAGCCTACTACCTTGGCCATGGAAGAATTCTTGGAAGACAAAGTACACTTCCGTAACCCACAGGCTGAAGCGGAAGAAGAATAAGATTCTATGCAGCTGCAAGGCAAAAAGATCCTACTTGGCATTACAGGCAGCATCGCCGCCTATAAAGCAGCTCACTTGACCAGATTATTGGTCAAAGAGGGAGCAGAAGTACAAATTATCATGAGTACTTCTGCTCTTGACTTTATTACCCCCCTGACCCTTTCCACGCTTTCCAAAAAACCGGTATACCACCAATTCCACAAAAATGAAACCGGTGAATGGAACAACCACGTGGAACTAGGCCTTTGGGCCGACCTCTTCCTCATTGCCCCTTTAAGCGCCAGCACTTTATCCAAACTGGCATTAGGCAACTCTGACAATCTATTGACGGCCACCTACCTATCGGCAAGATGCCCGGTAATGCTGGCTCCTGCCATGGACTTGGACATGTACCAACACCCTTCGGTGAAAAACAACCTGCAAACGGTCCAGAATTACGGCAACATCGTTTTGGATGCAGAAAGCGGCGAGCTTGCCAGTGGGCTGAGCGGACAAGGCAGGATGATGGAACCGGAACATATCCTTGACAGCATCATCCACCACTTTTCCTCTTCCCGGGATTTTTTGGGAAAGCAGGTCATGATCACTGCAGGCCCCACCCATGAGCCTATCGATCCCGTGAGGTTTATCGGCAACCACTCCAGCGGAAAAATGGGAGTAGCCTTGGCTGAAGAACTTGCAAACAGAGGGGCCACGGTCCATCTGATACTCGGCCCTAGCCAAGTCAAGGCCAAGCATCCCAATATTAAAACCATTGCTGTTGGCAGTGCTCAGGAGATGTACGAGGCAGCCCAGCAAAAACACGCAAGCACCGACATCTGCATTTTTGCTGCTGCTGTGGCAGACTACGCCCCAGCTAAGCCCGCACAGGAAAAAATCAAAAAGTCCGATGATCAAATGAGCCTTGTACTGAAGAAAAACGTGGACATCGCCGCTTGCCTTGGAGAAAAAAAAGCGGGCAAGCAATTCCATGTCGGTTTCGCCCTCGAGACGAACCAAGAGGAAGAAAATGCCCTGGCCAAATTAAAAAAGAAGAATTTTGATTTCATCGTACTGAACTCCATGCGGGATGAGGGGGCAGGCTTCAAGCATGACACCAATAAGGTCACGATTTATCACCATTCCGGGGACAAAATACAATCCGGCCTGCTGCAGAAAAAAGCCGTAGCCTCCCTGATCATAGACACCATTAAATCCCACTTGAAAGAAAAAAATTGAATCCAACTTTATTTTTTATATTTAACGGCAACATCAAGTGAACATGAGGATCCAACTAATCTTACTCCTTTTATTTTTAACTTCCCTAAAATTGCCTGCCCAGGAGCTCAATTTCACCGTAACCATCAACAGCGACCGAGCAAGGACCCAAAACAAAGACATCTTTGACCAGATGAAAAACTCCTTCGAGCAGTTTCTCAATGGCCGTAGTTGGACAGACGACCAGTATGCCCAAGAAGAAAAGATCAAAGGGAACATGCTCATCACCATTAATGACATGCCCCAAGTCGGCTATTTTGAAGCCACCGTCCAGATTCAGGTCGTCCGACCGGTATACGGGTCAAGTTATGAAAGCCTGACCTTCAATTTTGTAGACCGTAACTGGAGTTTTGATTTTCTGGAATCCCAGCCGATGGAATTCAACCGGTATTCTCACCTAAACGAGATCACTTCATTATTGGCCTATTATGCCAATATCGCCATTGGCATTGATTACGACACCTTTGCTCCCGAAGGAGGAGAGCCCTATTTTGAAGTGGCCAATAATATCGTTTCCAACGCGCAGCAATCCTCCCGTCAGGGCTGGGACCAAAACCCCAGCAACCGTCGGAACAGGTATTGGCTGATATATGAGCTGTACAGTGCCCAGGTAACCCGACCGATCCGCGAGGCCTATTATCTCTATCACCGGATGGGACTGGACCAACTGACCCAAGCGCCTCAAAAGGCCTATGAAAAAATCCTGGAGGCCCTGCAAAAACTGGAGGAAGTCAATAGGACACAGCCCAACAGCATCCTTACCATATCCTTCATGGATGCCAAATCCGATGAAATCAGCAAGCTCCTAAAAAATGCCCCTGAAGAAATCAAAGAACAGGCTGTGGAAATCCTGCTAAAAGTGGATCCCAATAATGCCAGAAAATACAATGATATCCTGAAGGGATAGCTGGTTTTTGATTACTTTTACCCTCGATCAAATCACAAAAAAATTACTGTATGCTGAAAAACCTGAGCATATCAAATTACGCGTTAATTGAAAACTTGGAGATGGCCCCTTCCCCTGCGCTGAACATGATCACCGGGGAAACCGGAGCGGGTAAATCCATCATGCTTGGAGCGATGGGCTTGCTGCTGGGAAACAGGGCAGACACCAAATCATTGTTTGATGACTCCAAAAAATGCATCATTGAGGGCATATTTGAAATCGGAAGCTACGGCCTGCAAGCTTATTTTGACCAGGAAGACCTGGATTATGACCCACAATGCATTATCCGCAGGGAAATAGCTCCCTCGGGCAAATCGCGGGCCTTTGTCAATGACTCACCTGTCAAATTAGACATCCTAAAAAATTTGGGCAAGGCCCTTATGGACATCCATTCCCAGCACGACAACCTCCTGCTTGGCGCCGGTGAATACCAGCTGAGCCTGATAGATGCCTTTGCTGGCACCCAAAAAGAAAAAAACCTTTATACCACTACTTACCAAAACTACAAAAAGGCCCAAAAGGCATTTGAAAAGCTTTCCTTAGAAGCTGCTGAGTTAAGAAAAGAAGCTGATTTCAACCAATTTCAACTGGAAGAATTGTCTGTGCTCCAACTTAAAGAAGGAGAACAGGAAGAACTGGAAAATGAACAGGAAATCCTGGACAATGCAGAAGAGATTAAATCCAAGATCAACGACACCCTCCAAATGCTCAATGGTGATGAAATGGGGGCTTCCACCCTGCTCATGCAGATCAACCAAGGCATCCAGCAGCTTGGAAGATACAGCAACCGCTTCGATGAACTCAAAGAACGGTTTGGAAGTGTCTGCATAGAAGTCAGTGATATTGCCGCCACTTTGGAGGATGAGGACGGTAAAATAGAAGTGGATTTTGAAAAACTAGAGGAAACACGCGAAAGGTTGAGCAAGATTTATCTGCTTCAAAAAAAACACGGGGTACAAACCGTTGAAGAACTGATAGCTCTTGAAAAAGAATTGGCGGACAAAGCTTTTCAAATCGACCATCTGGACGAAGAGCTCGAGCGCTTGAAAACGGAGGCCGACAAAACCTGGAAGAACTTAAGCGATGCAGGTCAAGCCTTGTCCCAGAAGCGACAAAAAAGTTTTAAAGATTTTGCCAATAAAATCACTGGCTTGCTGGCACAGCTGGGCATGGAAAACTCCTCCATTGAGTTTTCGATCCAGAAAACAGCTCCTACTTCTTCAGGTATTGATGAGGTAGAAATCCTGTTTTCTGCCAATAAGGGTGTAAAGCCACAGCCCATCGGCCAGGTGGCTTCAGGGGGTGAATTCTCTAGGTTGATGTTTGCCATCAAATACATCATGGCCGATAAAATCGCCCTTCCTACGCTGATATTTGATGAGATAGATACAGGCATATCCGGGGAAGTAGCTTTGCAAATGGTCACCATGATGCAGCAAATTGCCCAAAACCATCAAGTAATCTGCATCAGCCACCTTCCGCAGGTAGCTGCCAAAGGAGACAAGCACTATTTTGTATTTAAAGACAACAGCACCCACAGAACCATCAGTAAAATACGGGCCTTAACTACGGATGAAAGAATCACCGAAATCGCCAAGATGATTGCTGGGGCCAACCCTTCTGAAAGTGCTGTTAAAAGTGCCATCGACCTCCTAAAGTAATCGTTTGTGGAATTGGTCTATTTGCACGGTTTTATTTTATCTATAGAACCACCTATGTTTGGGTAAAATTTTAATTATTTTTACCGCTTAATTAAGTGACGCAATCAAAAATAAAAACATACCATGCCTGAGAATCTACTGAAAGGAAAAAAAGGAATTATCACGGGTGCTTTGGATGAGAATTCCATTGCCTGGAAAACCGCCCTTAAGGCAAAAGAGCAGGGAGCGAAATTTGTCCTGACCAATGCTCCAATAGCCATGAGAATGGGAGCCATCAATGAATTGGCCAAGGAATGTGACACCATTGTCATCCCAGCTGATGCCACTTCTGTAGAAGACATCGAAAAGCTCTATGCTGAAGCCAAGGAATACTTGGGCGGTAACTTTGACTTCCTGCTGCACTCCATCGGCATGTCTCCCAATATCAGAAAAGGACGTGAATACGGTGACCTTAACTATGATTGGGCCATGAAGTCTTACGATATTTCTGCACTTTCTTTCCACAAAATGATGCAAGTGGCAGAGAAACAAGATGTGATGAACGAATGGGGGTCTATCGTTGGACTTTCCTATATCGCAGCCCAAAGGGTATATCCTTTTTACACCGATATGGCCGATGCCAAAGCCCTATTGGAAAGCATTGCCAGAGGTTTTGGATACCGCTTTGGTAAAAACAAAAAAGTCAGGGTCAATACCATTTCCCAGTCACCTACTGTGACCACTGCAGGTTCTGGTATTGGAGGGTTCAATTCATTCTTCAATTTCGCTGAATCCTTATCCCCGCTTGGAAATGCCTCAGCAGAAGCCTGCGCGGAATATATCGTAACCATGTTCTCTGACTATACCAGAATGGTCACCATGCAAAACCTTTACCATGACGGAGGATATTCCTGCACAGGTATTTCCGAAGAGATTATGGAAAAACTTGCAGATTCAAAATAACAAAAAGGGCTCCTCGAGGAGCTCTTTTTATTTTACCTCATACCATAACTGAACCAGTCCAGATGGGTAGCTTGTACTTTTGGTCAGTTCAATATCCTGCTCTGGCCGACCATCCTTAAACAGCCTCACCCCTTGCCCCACCAGATAAGGAATCACAGAAACCACCATTTCATCAATCAACTTATCCTTTAATAGGCCAAAAACCACTTCTCCTCCCACATCACAGTAAATATGCTTTCCTTCTTTCTTTTTTAATCCGGCAATCAATTCTTTTAGGTCGCCACCATAAAACTCCACATCTTCATTTGTACCCTTAAGGCTTCGGGAAAGCACATAGCATTTCTTGTCTTTATGCGGAAAGGGCAGCCCGAAGGACAGCAGTTTATCATAGGTCTTTCTGCCCCAGATGATGGTATCTACATGATTGGTAAAATCGGCGTACCCGTAATCCTCTCCAGGCACATCTACTTTGGATAAAAAATCGATATTGTCTTCGTCTTTGGCAATATAGCCATCCAGACTCATGGCAATGTAAAGGATTACTTTTCTACTCATCAGGGTCTCAGTTTTGTAAGGAGTACAATTTAGTCTTTTTAATGAGTTGGAGATTCAAGAACAAAGAAAAAAAGAGCAAGGACATACTTGCCTTGCACATGCAACTAACAGAAAACTAAAAATCAGCATGGCTTAGGTGTAGCAGTTCTTCCATCAGAACACTTCCTTTCGAATAGTGAATGAATCTAATAAAAACCATTTGGTTCAGGATAAGTAATGTTACCATGAAAAACACGGCTTAATGGAGGGTAAGCAAGTCCATAAAAATCCAAGAATTCATCTTCCCGACCAAGTGGTCTGCTTGGAAATAGTTTGATTATAGTAGCTAATCACTTTTGAGGGACGGAAAAAGTCCTTTTTGGGGGAGATATTAAAAGTATAAAAAGGACTAAGCTAAATAAATAGCACAAGAAAAAAACGGAGTCTATTCAGACTCCGTTTCAGTTATTGTTATCCAACCTTGGCTTTGGCCAGGATTTGCTCAGCCAACCAGTCTCCAACTTCTGAAGTCTTGTAAGCTTTTTCACCTTCAGCAATGTCTTCAGTAACCACTCCTTTTTCCAAAGATAAGTTGACCACGTCAGAAATAGCTTTTGCCTCATCCTGCAGACCAAATGCATATTCAAACATCATGGCAGCAGAAAGAACGGTTGCCAACGGGTTAGCGATATCTTTACCGGCAGCTTGTGGGTAAGAACCATGGATAGGTTCAAACAATTTCACGTTGGTACCCAAAGAGGCTGAAGGCATCAAGCCCATAGACCCACTGATTACACTGGCCTCATCAGTCAAGATATCACCAAAAAGATTCTCTGTAATCAACACGTCATAAGCCTTAGGCCACTGGATCAACCTCATGGCTACGGCATCCACAAATTCATATTCCACCTTCACATCAGGATATTCTGCTTCCAGCTCCTGTACGGTTTCTCTCCAAAGCCTCGAAGTAGCCATTACGTTGGCCTTGTCCACACAGGTAAGCAGTTTTCTTCTCTTCTGCGCAAACTCAAAGCCCATTCTGGCCAATCTTTCCACTTCCTCTTTGGAGTAAACATTGGTATCAAAGGCTTTGGTACCTTGCTCGTTTCTACCTCTTGGCTCACCGAAGTATACACCACCGGTAAGCTCTCTCAAGAACACCAGGTCGGTTCCTTCAATCCTGTCTTTCTTCAAAGGAGACTTATGGATCAAAGAGGGGAAAGTAAAGGTAGGCCTCACATTAGAGAAAAGACCAAGCTTTTTTCTCATTTCCAAAAGTCCTTGCTCTGGTCGAACTTTTGCTTTCGGATCATTATCATACTTAGGATCTCCGATTGCACCAAAAAGCACGGCATCTGACTGCAAACAAATTTCATGTGTAGCATCCGGGTAAGGATTTCCGGTAGCATCAATTGCAGTAGCACCTACTAATGCTTCTTTAAAAGTAATGGTATGGCCAAATTTCTGACCTACGGCTTTAACAACTTTTACTGCCTGGTCGATTACCTCTGGACCAATTCCGTCACCTGGTAACAGGGCTAGATTCATTTCCATATAAGTTCGTATTTTCTGTTTGTCCGCTATTTATTTGTTCGATAATATTCAGCATTTTCTCTGTGGCCATCATCGCTGCCACAGTTTGGTCACTGTCCAGACCTTTGGTCTTGATCACCCTGCCAAAATCCCAAGTGATCACGGTCTCCACAAAAGCATCCGTTTTCCCACCTGGAGGGATGCTTACGCTAAAATCGGTAAGTTTGGGAAGCTTCTTGTCCAGTGATTTATAAATTTTGTGCAATGCCAGCATAAAGGAATCAAACTGCCCATTTCCTGAAGCATGTGCCTCATAAAACTGGTCCTTGATCTTTAGCCTGAGCTGCACGGTAGGCTTCAACCCCTTGGAGTGGGTCATATGGTACCCTTCGATACTGATGTCCTTTCTGATGGAATTGTTCTGCAATACATCAGAAATGATATAAGGAAGGTCCTCGGTGGTCACCCGCTCCTTGCGGTCACCAAGCTCTATAATCTTCTGGGTAACTTTGGTAAGCTCTTCAGGTTCCAAGGAAATCCCAAGTTCCATCAGGTTCTTGAGGATATTGGCTTTTCCGGAGGTTTTGCCCAAAGCGTATTTCCGCGTTCTGCCAAAACGCTCGGGAAGCAGGTCATTATAATAAAGGTTTTTCTTATTATCTCCATCTGCATGGATGCCTGCTGTTTGGGTGAAGACATTTTCACCCACTACTGGTTTGTTTGAGGGGATATGAAGTCCGGAAAACTGCTCTACCAGCTTACTGATGCGGTAGATTTTATTTTCCTGAACACTCAATTCAAGGTCTGTAAAATCGGTAATGGTGGCTACAATACTCTCCAAGGGAGCATTGCCCGCCCTTTCCCCCAGGCCATTGATGGTGGAGTGCACACCAGAGATTCCATTGTTTACGGCCTCCAATACATTGGCGACAGAAAGGTCATAATCATTGTGGGCGTGGAAATCAAAATGAACATCAGGATAAATCGCTGTCACCTCTGCTACAAATTTGGCCACCTCTGCAGGCTTCAATAAACCAAGTGTATCAGGCAACATGACCCTATTGACATTTTGTTCTTTCAAAAAGTCAATAAGGCTCAAGGTATATTCCTTGGAATTGCGCATGCCGCTGCTCCAATCCTCCAAGTATACATTGACCGCTATTCCTTTCTCCCCAGCATAGTCGATGCACTTTTTGATATCTGCAAAATGCTGTTCGGGAGTTTTCTTCAGCTGATAGGTCAGGTGATTCAGTGACCCCTTGGTGAGCAGGTTGAGCACCTTGGCTCCTGCCTCAGTCAACCAGTCCACAGACGCCGGCGTATCCACAAAGCCCAACACTTCCACCCGGTCCAAATAGCCTTTCTCCGAAGCCCAATGCGTGATTTTCTTCACCCCTTCCAGCTCCCCCTCAGAAACCCTTGCGGATGCCACTTCTATCCTGTCCACCTTCAGTTCTTCCAATAGCAGCTTGGCTATCTGAAGTTTCTCAGAAGGCAGAAAAGATACGCCCGAGGTCTGTTCTCCATCCCTCAGCGTGGTATCCATGATCTCTATTTTCTTATGAAGACGCATGCGTTAATTTTAGTATTGAGTAGCTAGTATCTAGTATTGAGAAGTTAGAAATTCATGCCATGACTTTAAGTCATGGCATGAATTTCAAATTTATTGCTACTGTCTATTATTTCTTCGCTGCCTCAAAAGCAACGATTTCCTCCTTCATGTTCAACAGGTAGTCAATATCATCAAAACCATTTTTCATATTCCCTTTTTTGTAGGTATTGATGTCAAATGATTCAAATTTACCTGTGCTGAGAAGCGTGATGGTCTGCTTGTCGATATCCACCTCCACTTCTGTAGTCGGATCCTTTTCCACTTCTGCGAAAATGGCATCCAAAAACTCAGGAGAAACAGTTACCGGTAGAATCCCTACATTCAGGGCATTGTTTTTGAAAATATCAGCAAAGAAACTGGAAACCACGCATCGGAAGCCATAGTCATAAATGGCCCAGGCAGCGTGCTCTCTACTGGAACCAGAACCGAAGTTTTTGCCAGCTACCAACACCTTACCGGAGTAAGTAGGGTCATTTAGCACAAAACCAGGCTTTGGATTTCCTTCACTGTCGTATCTCCAGTCCATGAACAAGCTTTCGCCGAAACCTTTTCTTTCGGTAGCTTTCAGGAATCTGGCCGGGATGATCTGGTCCGTATCCACGTTTTCAGTAGGCATGGGGACCACGGTACTTTTTAATATATTAAACTTGTCGTAAGCCATTTTTTGATCGATTTAAATTATACTTCACGGGGATCAGTCACTTCACCGGTGATGGCTACTGCTGCCACCGTCAACGGAGAAGCCAAAAGCGTTCTGGCACCTGGCCCTTGACGTCCTTCAAAATTCCTGTTGGAGGTAGATACGGCGTATTTACCTGCAGGGATCTTATCGTCATTCATGGCCAGACAAGCAGAACATCCGGGCTGTCTCAATTTAAATCCAGCTTCTTCCAAGATATCCACCAATCCTTCTTCAATCGCCAACTTCTCCACTTCTCTTGAACCGGGTACGATCCAAGCGGTGATGTTTTCGGCCTTTTTCTTTCCTTTCACAAACTGTGCGACGGTGCGGATATCTTCGATACGACCGTTGGTACAGCTACCCACAAACACATAATCGATCTTTTTACCTTTGATAGGCTCTCCAGGATGGAAGCCCATATAGTCCAAAGACTTCAGGTAGGTGGTCTTGTTACTACCTTCCATTCCGTCGGTAGTAGGGATGATATCCTTGATCTTGATCCCCATACCAGGGTTGGTACCATAAGTTATCATCGGCTCGATGTCCTCAGCATCATAGGTATATTCCAGATCAAATTCAGCTCCTTCGTCTGTTTTCAAGGTCTTCCAGTATTCCAGCGCCTTGTCCCAGTCTTCACCCTTAGGAGCTTGTTCCTTACCTTTTAGGTAGTTGAATGTCGTTTCATCAGGAGCAATCAAACCTCCACGAGCACCCATTTCGATACTCATGTTACAGATGGTCATCCTGGCTTCCATGCTTAAGCTTTGAATAGCAGAACCTGCATATTCGATAAAATAACCAGTACCGCCACTGGCTGAGATTTTAGAGATGATGTAAAGAATGATATCCTTTGACGTAACCCCTTTTCCCAATTCACCATTTACGGTAATCCTCATGCGCTTAGGCTTGGACTGCATAATACACTGAGAGGCAAACACCATCTCCACTTCACTGGTACCGATACCGAAGGCAATTGCTCCGAAAGCACCGTGGGTGGAAGTGTGACTGTCACCACAAACAATGGTCATACCTGGCTGGGTAATACCCAGCTCAGGACCGATCACGTGCACAATACCGTGATGGTCAGTACCCAGGTCATGCAGTTCTACTCCGTGATTCTTACAGTTTTCACGCAATTTCTCAACCTGCATACGTGAAAGTTTGTCTTTTATGGTTTTGTCCTGATCAATGGTGGGTACGTTGTGGTCAGGAGTGGCTACGGTACGCTCCGGGAAGAGCACTTTGTTTCCTCTTTTTTCAAGGTTAAGGAATGCCACTGGGCTGGTTACTTCATGGATAAAGTGTTTATCTATGAAAAACACATCAGGTCCGTCTGGGACAGACTTCACTACGTGTGCGTCCCATACTTTGTCAAATAATGTTTTCTTTTCCATCGCTTCTGTTGTCAATCGTCATAAAGTTTAGAAGGAATAGGGTAAAAAGTTGGCTAACTTTCCCCTATTCCTCCCAAAAGTCTACTTTTGGGAAAGTCTATCTATATCAACACCGCTCATCCTCTTTTTAATTCCCATATCCAGACTTCCCTTCAAGTTTTAATTAGTTATTCTCTGGTCTCAACTTGCGGACAGTAGCACCTGCTTGCCACATTTCAGACTCTCTCAATTCTTTCAACTCTTCTTCCAACTTCTCTCTGTAATCATTCTTACTGTTGGACTCAATAGACTTAGCAGCCTCTTTACCGTCTTTCACACTCTTATAAAGCGCTTCAAAAACTGGCTTAGATGCATCTCTGAATGGCTTCCACCAGTCCAAAGCACCTCTTTGGGCAGTAGTTGAACAGTTGGCATACATCCAGTCCATACCGTTTTCAGCTACCAATGGCATCAAACTCTGAGTCAACTCTTCTACCGTTTCGTTGAAAGCTTCAGAAGGAGAGTGACCATTAGCTCTCAATACTTCGTACTGAGCAGCAAAAATACCTTGGATAGCTCCCATCAAGGTTCCTCTCTCACCGGTAAGGTCAGAAGTCACCTCTCTGTAGAAGTCAGTTTCGAACAAATATCCTGAACCAACACCGATACCCAAAGCGATCACTCTTTCTCTCGCTTTACCTGTAGCATCTTGATAGATGGCAAAAGAAGAGTTCAAGCCTCTGCCTTCTACAAACATTCTTCTCAAAGAAGTACCGGAACCTTTAGGAGCAACCAAAATAACGTCAACATCCTTAGGAGGAACAATACCAGTTTGGTCATTGTACGTCACCCCGAAACCGTGAGAGAAATACAATGCCTTACCTGGAGTAAGGTGTTTCTTTACAGTTGGCCAAAGTGCGATCTGACCTGCATCAGAAAGCAAGAACTGAAGGATAGTACCTTTTTCACAGGCTTCTTCCAATTCAAAAAGCGTTTCGCCAGGAACCCATCCGTCAGCTACTGCTTTGTCCCAAGTTTTAGAACCTTTACGCTGACCGACGATTACATTAAAACCATTGTCTTTCAGGTTAAGCGCCTGACCAGGACCTTGTACACCATAACCTAATACGGCAATTACTTCGTCTTTAAGTACTTCTCTGGCTTTCTCAAGAGGAAATTCTTCTCTTGTTACTACATCTTCTTCAACTGTTCCGAATTTCAGTTTCATTGTTTCTAATTTTAATTATTCAAATATTGTTCAATTGTTCCCATTGGTTTGGCCACTGCCACCCTGCCG
Source organism: Echinicola sediminis (assembly GCF_054777495.1). NCBI lineage: Bacteria > Pseudomonadati > Bacteroidota > Cytophagia > Cytophagales > Cyclobacteriaceae > Echinicola > Echinicola sediminis. The sequence goes on from NZ_BAAHAP010000012.1 coordinate 44,087, forward strand.
GAGCGGGCAAACTCAAGAATATTAAAGTCTTTTAGAATTTCCAACAAGGCTTTAGTATCCTCTTTATGGCCGGTCATTTCAATCACCACAAATTCCTTTTCCGCAGAAATAATTCGGGCGTTGTATTGGCGGATCACTTTCTCAAGTCCAGGATCCAAGCTCCCTATCGGAATCTTGTAGAGGGCGATCTCCTGATACACCACTTCATCATCCCGATAATGAAACGACTTGATCACGTCAATGATCTTCTCGGTCTGTTTCATGATCTGGATCACTTGATCTTCCGTGGTGGTCACCTCAATCGTGATCCTGTGTACTCCGTCTTCCTTACTTTCCGAAGCAGTAAGGGCGTCTATATTTATTCCCCTTCTTGTAAATATCAAGGTAACTCTGTTCAGGATACCAATGAAGTTTTCGGTAAATAGGGATATCGTATATCGATTCATAAATTACGGCTTAGCTTAATCTAACTTCTTCTACTGAACATCCGGTTGGGATCATTGGGAACACGTTATCTTCCTTCTCTACAACCACCTCCAAGAAGGATGGGCCGTCATGGACCATCATCTCGGCCACTGCATCACGAAGATTTTCCCTTTCCGTCACTTTAGTTGCCTTCATATTATAAGCTTCCGCAATCTTGATAAAGTCAGGATTGTCGAGCTCTGTAAAAGAGTAGCGCTTATCAAAGAACAACTGCTGCCACTGCCTTACCATCCCCAGGAAGTTATTGTTCAGCAATACCACTTTCACCGGGCTCTGGGTTTGCATGATGGTTCCCAGTTCCTGAATGGTCATCTGAATGCCTCCGTCACCTACGACACAAACGACCTGACGATCCAAATCCGCCAACTGTGCTCCCAAGGCTGCAGGCAAACTGAAGCCCATGGTACCCAGTCCTCCAGAGGTCACTTGGGTCCTGGTGGTCTTGTACTTGAAGTACCTCCAGGCGACCATTTGGTGCTGTCCCACATCCGTCACCAATATCGCATCATCTTTCTTGAAGTCGTTGATATATCGGATAACTTCTCCCATGGTCAGCCCTGCTTTGGTAGGCAATAAGTCCTGAGAGACAACGGCACTTTTCTCCTTTTCCTCAAGCTTCCTGAATTCTGCCAACCACTCTCTGTGCGAACTTTCGTTTACCTTGGCCGTCAACATAGGAAGGCTTTCCTTACAGTTGCCCAATACCGCTACCTCACACTTTACATTCTTGTCGATCTCGGCATTGTCCAACTCCAGGTGAACCACCTTTGCCTGCTTGGCATAGCGCTTCAGGTCACCGGTTACCCGGTCATCAAAGCGCATTCCTACCGCAATAAGCACGTCACACTGGTTGGTCAGCAAATTAGGTGCATAGTTACCATGCATACCAAGCTTGCCCACGTATTGTGGATGATCTTCATCCAGGGCGCCAGACCCCAAGAGGGTACAGGCTGCTGGAATTCCTGTTTTGTCCAAGAATGCCTTCAGCTCCTCCTCTGCCTTACCGATGACCACACCTTGGCCGAAAAGCACATAAGGCTTTTTGGCTTCATTGATCACCTGAGCCGCTTGGGAAATGGCCTCATCATCTACTTTCGGATAAGGTCTGTAGGACCTGATTCCTAGACATGGGATATAATTAAATTCTCCCATATCCACCTGAGCATCCTTGGTAATATCAATCAACACGGGACCTGGTCTACCAGATCGGGCGATGTGAAAGCCTTTGGCAATGGCTGGAGCAATATCCTCCACCCTTCTGACCTGTATATTCCACTTGGTGCCAGGCATGGAAAAGCCTACCACGTCTGTTTCCTGAAAAGCATCCGTTCCCAAAAGCGGAGAGGCCACCTGTCCGGTGATGCAGACCAGAGGAGTGCTATCTATCATGGCATCTGCTATACCTGTAATCAGGTTAGTAGCGCCCGGCCCTGAAGTAGCCATACAGACCCCGACCTTTCCAGAGACTCGCGCATATCCCTGCGCAGCGTGGATGGCTCCTTGCTCATGTCTTGTCAGTACATGCTTGATTTGGTCCGCGTAATCGTAAAGTGCATCATACACCGGCATGATGGCACCACCAGGATAACCGAAAATATACTCTGCATTCTCAGCCACCAAAGATTTGATCACGATCTCAGCTCCTCTGATTCTCGAATCTTTCATGTGTAATTAATTATTATATTTGAGGTTTCTCTGTCGCTACCTTTTGGTATCTCTTACCGTCTACAACGCTTAAGCCTGATCTGTTACACAGCCTTCAGAAGCAGTAGACACTAATTGACTGTATTTCTTTAATGTTCCTTGAAGATGGCTTAAATCTTTGTTTTTCCAGCTCTTCTTTCTTTCAGCAAATTCCTCTTCGCTGACCTCTACGTTAATTTCTAATGTTTCAGCATCGATGGTCACCTTGTCCCCATTCTGGATCAAAGCGATCGGCCCACCCGCATATGCCTCAGGAGTAACGTGCCCAACCACAAATCCATGTGTACCACCTGAGAACCTACCGTCTGTAACCATGGCCACCTCTGCTCCAAGCCCTGCACCAATAATGATGGATGTAGGCTTTAACATTTCCGGCATGCCCGGCCCGCCTTTAGGTCCCACGTAGCGGATCACCACCACATCTCCTTTTTGAACTTCTTTATTTTTCATGGCCTCGTTTGCCTCCACTTCACTATTATAAACCCTTGCTGTGCCCGTAAAGGATTTTCCTTCCTTACCGGAAATCTTTGCAACGGCACCTTCTGGAGCCAGGTTGCCATGAAGCACACACAAATGGCCTGTTTCCTTGATCGGATTATCCAACGGATGAATCACGCTTTCCTTGGAGACTTTCACCGGCTCTATATCTGCCAGGTTCTCAGCCATGGTCTTTCCTGTAACCGTCATGCAGTCTCCGTGGAGCAATCCTTCATTAAGGAAATACTTCAAGAAGGCAGGAAGCCCTCCGATTTCATAAAGGTCTTCCATCATGAATTTACCGCTTGGCTTAAAGTCACCCAATACCGGAGTCTCCGAATTGATGCGCTTGAAGTCCTCCAAGGTGAAATCCACCCCTGCAGTTCTGGCTATTGCCAGTAGGTGAAGCGCCGCATTGGTACTTCCTCCTAGAGCTACCGTCACCCTGACGGCATTCTCCAGGCTTTTGCGGGTAATGATATCTTTTGGCTTGATGTCCAAAGCAAGCAACTGCTTGATATACTTACCGATGTTCTTACACTCTTCACGCTTTTCTTTGGAAGTAGCGGGATAAGAAGAACTGAAAGGCAAGGACAGCCCCATGGTTTCAATAGCTGAAGACATTGTGTTGGCAGTATACATACCGCCACAAGCCCCTGCACCCGGGCAGGCGTTTTTGATCACGCCCATATAATCTTCATCGGAAATCTGACCGTTGATCTTCTTCCCATAGGCTTCAAATGCTGAAACAATGTTCAACTTTTCTCCCTTATAATGACCTGAGCGAATAGTACCGCCAAAAACCATTATCCCGGGACGGTTTATTCGGAGCATGCCCATAACCACGCCCGGCATGTTTTTATCACAACCAGGGATGGTCACTACGCCATCAAATGAGTGACCAAGGATAAAGGACTCTATGGAATCAGCGATCACTTCTCTGGAAGGAAGGCTGTACTTCATCCCTGAAGTCCCCATGGACTGACCGTCAGAAATCCCTATAGTGTTAAAAATAAAGCCAGAAAGATCCTCGCTGTCGGTAGACTTTTTGATATCCTCCGCAAAGCTGTTCAAGTGCATATTACAAGGGTTACTTTCATAACCACAACTGGCCACCCCTACAAAGGGTTGTTTCATCTTTTTATCACTGATACCGGTGGCATATAACATGGCCATCGCCGCAGGATTTTCCTGATTATCACTAATTTCCCAACTATATTTCTTCAAATCGCTCATAAGATATACAATCTTCTGTTATTGACTTATAAAAAAAAGTGCCTCATGGTATGAGGCACTTTATTGCTTTATGGATGTTTTACAATAGTCTAGCGCCTCATTTCAGTTGAAAATGAGAATGACAACAAGGCTAATGACGCTGACTATTCTTAACATGCTTTTTGTGTGTTTAGTGGTATCGAGTTATTAATTTTTTCAATTGCCTAACAAAAGTAAAACCCTAATTTGAGACTTACAATATTTTATTTCTTTTTTTAAAATGAACTAAAAATTAAACTATTGCATATCTGAAAAACCGCCTCAGTTTTTCATGAATTTTTTCTGCATTACGCTCGTTTATGTTTCATATGAATAACATTTTACATATTTTCGAAATTTTCTTCTGATTTCCTCTTTTTTTAAATTTTTGTTAAAAAATCCACCCTAATTAAAGTTCAAAACCAATTTTTACGGCTTTTTTTAACACCATCAACAAACATATTTAAAACTCTTTAAAAGAAGCACCAATATTAATACGCCTTTTTTAATAGTTTTGCGTCGATACTTCTTTTACCATCAAGATTGTCCACATGGTACAGTTTCCCAACGCTAAAATCAATTTAGGCCTCTACATCACTAAAAAGAGAAAGGACGGCTATCACGATATCATTACCTGCATGGTCCCCATTCCACTGGCTGAAGCCCTGGAAATCACCATAGCAGAAAAAACCACCTTCCATTCCACGGGATTAACTATTCCCGGAAAGGAGAAAGACAATCTTATTCTTAAAGCGCTCAAATTATTGCGAAAGGATTTTAACGAGCTTCCCCATATCCAGGTCCACCTGCACAAAACCATCCCCATGGGAGCAGGCTTAGGCGGAGGTTCTGCAGATGCTGCCTTTGCATTAAAAATCATGAACCGCCTGTTTGACCTCCACCTGGAAGACTGGTTTTTGGAAGATTATGCTGCTGAACTGGGCAGTGACTGCCCTTTCTTTATTGAAAACACCCCCAAAATAGCTACCGGAAGAGGAGAGATACTTGAAGAGGTAAAGGTCGATTTATCTGGATGCTGGATCGTACTCATCAATCCTCAAGTACATATTGGCACCAAAGAAGCCTATGCAGGCATTACACCCCAGCAACCGGAACATGACCTCAGGGAGACCTTAAAGGACAGGACCCTTTGGAAAGAACAATTAAAAAACGACTTCGAAGCAAGTATATTCCCCAAACATCCCGAAATCGGCGAGATCAAAGAAAAACTCTACGATAAGGGGGCTTTTTATGCGGCCATGTCCGGCTCAGGCTCCACTGTCTTTGGCCTGTTTGAACATGAACCGACGATCGGTGAATGGCCCAAGGAATACTTCACCTTTAAAGGAGAGCTGAAATAGTACCAAGGTAATTGGATCAAGAATATAGACGCTTTCACTCCTCTAAACTGGATGACCCTAATGAGTGATTAGTATTAATTGCCATAGTTGGCTTGATCTATATTTAATACCGCACAGGGTCGGAATTACAGATTCCGACCAACATCAAAATCGCTTTTAACAACCTGAATTGGAGAAACCCTTTGAGGACTAATGATTAAGAACAATACATCTATTTCGGATTTGTACATTTGCCCCCTTACTGAAGCCCTCAAAGGGTTTTCATCCTAAAGGCGATTTCCTGCCAGCCCAATTTCGCAATCTTCGTAGTTCATACTTAGTACTTCCTACTTCGTACTTTGTACTTGCCTCTCCATTCACTGCATTCTCAACAGCTGCTTATTCTTCCTTCTCTTATAAAAGAAATTGAATACAGGGTACATAAACACAGAGGCCAGTATGATCAAGGTCCCCAAATAAAAGCCCGGAGTCATCTGCTCCTTCTCCCCAAAAATCAACACCGCTAAAATAATCCCATACACCGGCTCCAGGTTCACAGTAAGGTTGATGGAAAAAACGCTGAGCCTTTTCATCAGCTCCACGGAAACAGAAAACGCATAAACAGTACAAACCCCGCTCAGCAGGAAAAACCAAAAATAATCCATGGGGCTCAAAGCCAGTTGAATGCCTTCCTCCCCTGTGAAATAAGCTGCGTAAAAGGGCATAAACAATAAAGTGAACAGACATGCCCCCATCATTTCATAAAAAGTGATGATGTAGGGAGAATGCTTTTTGGTCAACTGCCCGTTACTTACAGAAAAACAAGCTCCCAAAAAAGCCGACCCTAAGGCCATCAACAGTCCTTCCCAATACCTGAATTCAAACTTGAAAATAACATACAGCCCAAAGAGCACAATGACTCCCAGCATTACCTCGTACCATTTTATTTTTTGCTTATTCACCCAAGGCTCGACAAATGCCGTCCATAATGAGCAAGTGGCCATTCCTGCCAAGCACACCGAGGCTGTGGAGATTCTTGCCGCACCAAAAAACAAAACCCAATGCATGCCAATCAAGCCCCCCGTCCCCAAAATCTTAGCCAACTCCCTACTTTCAAGTTTAACCGCTCTTTTCCTTAGCATAAAAAGCCCTCCTAAAAAAACGGTCGCAAGCAAGGTTCTAAAAAAGACAATCTCTACGGCAGGTATGCTGATCAACAATCCGAGAATAGCGGTGAAGCCCCATATCAGTACAATAATATGGAGCATCAGGTAATCCTTAAAAGAAGGCCCTTCCATGGGGTCTAACGGGGAATCGTTTTATACATCACCAAGCCCGTCGCTGCAAAAACGATATTGGGAATCCATACCGCCAGCACGGGATACGCCGTCCCTGCCTCCGCAAAGGTCCTTGACAACAGAAACAGGATGATATAGATAAAGGCCAGCAAAAAGCCTAAGGCAATCTTAAATCCGGAACCTCCTCGGGTCTTTTTGGAAGACACGATCACCCCTATAAAAGTCAGTATGATGGCTGCAAAAGGGGACATGAAACGCACATACCATTCGATTTTGTAAAAGCTGACATTTTCAGCTCCACGGTCTTCCAATACCTCAATCTGCTTGTTCAGGTCCGGAAGGTTCAAGGTCTCATGGTGATTGATAGGAAGGTCAAAATCCTCCGGAGTAACGGAAAGGACCGTGTCCATTTCCTCCCCGACGGAATACTCCTCTTTCATATCCTTCAGCTCCCGCAGCCTCCATTTGCTCACCTTCCAGGCATTGGTCGTGGTATCCCAAGTAATCCTATCTGCGGAAAGCTTGGACAACAACCTTCCATCCTCTATACGCTCCAGTGTAAACGTATATCCCCGCTTGGGACCGGTATAATACCTATTGATATAAGCGTATACATCCGGCGCCACCTTGACATGGAGGTTTTGGTAACTGTACTGACTGTCATCTTCCAGGTACTCCATTTTAAAATTATACATCCCAGCAGTGGCACCAGGCAATACCCAGCCATTCAGCACAAAACTCACGATGGCAATCAGTGAAGCCCCTATCAAAAAAGGCTTGAGCATCCTTAAAAAACTCACTCCGCTGCTCAAAATAGCCACAATCTCAGTACGACCGGCCATTCGGGAGGTAATGAAGATCACCGAGATAAACACTGTGATCGGGGTCAGCAGATTGTTAAGGTACAATCCGTAATTGAACATGTACTTCATGATCTCTGCTGAAGGCACTTTATTCCTGATAAACTCATCGTTCTTCTCGGTAAAGTCCAATACCAGGACGATCAAGATCAACATCAAAACCACAAACAGATAGGTTTTGAGGAAATCCTTTATGATAAGCTTATCGATTAATTTCATGCCTTTACAATCTTCTGCTGACTTTTTTCACCATCATTTCTTTCCAAGCGGCAAACTCCCCTGCTTTGATTTTCTCCCTGGCCTCTCCTACCAACCAAAGATAAAAGCTTAAATTATGAATACTCGCAATCTGGGCCGCTAATATCTCCTTGCTGATGGTCAAATGTCTCAAATAAGCCCTGGAATAGAAGCTACTGACATAACTGTTGATATTCGGGTCGATCGGCGAAAAATCATCCTTCCACTTTTCATTCCGCATATTCATAATCCCTTCGGAAGTAAAAATCATTCCATTTCGGGCATTCCTGGTAGGCATCACGCAGTCAAACATATCCACTCCCAAGGCGATGCACTCCAGAATATTGGCCGGCGTGCCTACTCCCATCAGGTACCTTGGCTTGTCCTGGGGGAGAATATCTGTCACCAGCTCCGTCATTTCGTACATCATTTCCGCCGGCTCCCCTACCGAGAGTCCTCCTATTGCATTGCCATCCCTGCCACAAGAAGCCACAAACTCGGCAGACTGCTTACGCAAATCCTTGTAGACACTTCCCTGAACGATGGGGAACAAAGTCTGCTCGTACCCATATTTTCCTTCGGTGCTGTCCACCCGATCGATGCAGCGCTTCAGCCAACGGTGTGTCATCTCCATGGACTCCCTGGCATACCCAAATTCGCAAGGGTACGGAGTACATTCATCAAAGGCCATGATGATATCCGCCCCAATGCTTCTTTGAATGTCCATCACATTCTCAGGATTAAACTTATGCTTGGAACCATCAATGTGGGACTTAAACAGCACCCCTTCCTCAGTGATTTTTCGGGTACCGGCCAATGAAAACACCTGGTACCCTCCGCTATCGGTAAGAATGGGCTTTTCCCATCCATTAAATTTATGCAAGCCACCGGCCTTTTCCAGGATATCCAATCCCGGCCTAAGGTACAGGTGATAGGTATTCCCTAAAATAATCTGCGCTTTGACATCATTGGTAAGCTCTCGCTGATGTACCGCCTTCACGGATCCTGCAGTCCCCACCGGCATAAAGATCGGTGTCTGTATATCGCCATGGTCTGTGGTGACCACTCCTGCACGGGCATTACTCTTTGTGTCTTGGTTTTCGAGAATAAACTTCATTAATCGTCAATTTCAAACAAGATAAAACGACCTTGTTATGATTTAGTTATCAAATCCGGCACAAAAATATAAGCTTATCCTTAAAAGAGTTGCTGTTTTTGATTTTATCTTTACTGCGAAATCAAACTGCACATGATCATCAATTTGCTGTGGCTCATCTTAGGTACTGCTACTTTAGTCCAACTTATCTACCTGATTATCATTTTCGGAAGACTGAGCTTCTTTTATGCCCAAAACAAAACTGCTGACTATTCGCAAAACCAGGAGGGAGTCAGCATTATCATTGCTGCCAGGAATGAAATGGAAAACCTCAGAAAGCTCATCCCGGTACTAATCCAGCAAAACTACCCCAAATTTGAGGTATTGGTCATCAATGACCGCTCCAATGACGACTCCCGTTTTTTGCTGGAAAAGATGATGACCGCCTACCCACAGCTCAGAACCGTCACGGTCAATTATACCCCTGATCATGTGACCCCAAAAAAATACGCCCTGACCCTCGGAATTAAAGTGGCCAAGTACGATGTCCTTCTCCTTACCGATGCGGACTGTGTCCCGGTGTCTGACAACTGGATACAGCAGATGACGCAGCCCATCCGGAATGAAGGCAAGACCTTTGCCTTGGGCTATGGTGGATATGAAAAAACCAAAGGTTTTCTCAATAGGCTAATCCAGTATGAAACTTGGTTTACGGCCATACAATATTTTTCGTTTGCACTTTGGAAGGCACCTTTCATGGGGGTGGGCAGAAACCTGGCTTACCGAAAACAGTTCTTTATGGACAAGAAAGCCTTCAAGGACCTTTGGCAGATTTTAGGGGGCGATGACGATCTCTACGTCAACAGGCACGCCAGAAAAAGTAATACGGCTGTAGTGATCCATCCTGACAGCATTACCCGCTCCATCCCAAAGGGCACGTTCAAAGAATATTACATCCAAAAGAAACGGCACTTTCAGACCGGAAAATACTATAGAACCGTTGATAAAATTAAAATCGGCCTTTATGCCATCAGCCATTTGTTTTTTTGGGCTTCAGCCATAGCTTTGCTGAGCATTGTGCAAAATTGGGAACCAATCGTTATAATTATTAGTATTATAGTTATACGGGGATTGCTTCAATTTTCCACAATTAATAAGGCGATTCATAAAATCGAAGGCCATAGGAAAGTGTTCTGGACGATGTTTTTCGATTTAATGTATTTAAGTTATTTTTGGATTATTGGGGCTAAAGGTTACCTATCAAAAACAGTTAGATGGAAATAAACGAAAGAGGGTTCTCAGACAAAGCGCTAGAAGATTTTGACTTAATAGACAAGGCAGTAGATCAAAAAGACCAGCAGGCTTATGCCACTTTGATGAAACGGTACAAGAAAGCCGTCTACTTCATGATCCTGAAAATGATCCGTGATGCAGACGATGCTGAAGACCTGACCATGGAAGCCTTTGCCAAAGCTTTTAGGAACCTACATAAATTTAAAAAGGATTATACCTTTAGTACCTGGCTTTTTAGAATAGCCACCAATAACACCATTGACTTTATCCGGAAGAAAAAGCTCAAAACCATGAGCCTGAACAACACCCTCACCGATGACAGTGGCAACTCGGTCAATATCGATGTGGAAGATGATGAAAACAACCCACAGGATGAGTTCATCAAAAGCCAACGGATCGAGATGGTAAGGATTTTTGTGGACAAGCTGCCTGCCAAATACAGAAAACTGGTAAAGCTGAGGTACTTCGATGAACTTTCCTATGACGAAATTGCCAAGGAACTGGACAAACCGCTGGGAACGGTCAAAGCACAGCTGCACCGTTCAAGAGAGCTTCTTTACGAAATCGCCCAAGGCAAGGAGAGACATATTTAGATGCTAGGAATTAGACGCTAGATATTAGATGCTAGACACTAGACAGCAGACTTTAGACACTCGTAACTGTTCCGGATTTGCAATCCGGAACTTTTATTTCATTCCCTCTTTAAAATCCTCATTAATTGCAGAGTCCTTTAAGACATTAGTCTTAATAAAAAATTTGGGCATCAAACACCCCACTATCTTAACTTATAAATTATAAGTAATCGGGATAGTAAGACCGTAGAATATAAAGCTTGTATTGTCTCCTCCAGAAAATATTGCATTCAAATTTGGGTTGATTCCAAAATCTCCAAATTTCACATAAAACCCAACAGAACTTAATGCCCCAAGTCCATGGGAATTCCTTTTGTCATATATATCAATTGGAGGGGAAGCACCATCATCAAAAGCTACTATTGTTTCTTTATAACTAAATACCCCAAGGGCAAATTCAGAAGTTAGCCCAAAGTGTTTTCCTTTTAATTTTGGACTTACCCCGGCATAAACCCCACCTCCATTTATTTTGTAATCAAAAGAAGTACGCGAACTAAATCGATTCACAGTTGACGCCCCCCACTCTAATATAGTCCCAAACACTAAATCCATATATTCCTTTTTCGTTGAGATGGAAAATTTCAGGTTGACTCCTTCCAATATTTCACTTTCAGGCCTGATGGATTCACTAGGAAGTTTAAAATCATAGTAGTAGTCTTCATTCATACCGTTTGAATGAAACGTTGGTCCCATTGAAACTTCTATCTTTTTCGATTTCCCTAACACTTGGGCATTTAATTGGTAAACCGACATGATGCCAATCAATGCTACTAACAAAAAGCTTATCTTATTCATTTGATTAGATTCCCTCCAATTTTATACTAATTTCTATGAGTGATTTGGTTTCGATTGGTCTAGGGTAGAACAACTAAAATTATTAGTTGTAACAATAAAAACACGGCTAAAAACCCTAAGGATCCTTGCAAGAATAATAACAAACATAGCCAACAATATAATATTTGAAAAACCTAAAACACTTTTTCTGGTTTCTTACATTCTCACCTTCACCCCAAAAAGTCCCCACTTTAACGTCCTAAGCCCCTTATCTTTGTCCCTATTCCAAAATCACGCTGTTCCGGGTTTGCAACCCGGAACTTATATTTCATTCCTCTTTAATGGCTATAGCTCTCTTATCTTTGCCAGTTTTACCGCTGTTCCGGATTTGCAATCCGGAACCTTCATTTCTTCCCTTTTCACAATCATTTTTAATAGTTAAGAGCCTTTTATCTTGCCTAATTTCCTGTCACCCCTCAGACACGTTAAGAATCACCTATGTTCATCCTTTCCATCTGTGCCCACAACTTTTCCTCTTGTTCCAAAAAGGAATGAATCTAAAACTGTATCTTTGGGGGTTTTTATGGCCAAATCACGTACAGCATGAACCAGGAACTTGACCTGATCCTCTCCTATTTCCCCGATATTACCGAAAAGCAAAAAGAGCAGTTTGCCGCTTTGGGCGGGCTTTACCGCGACTGGAACCAAAAAATCAATGTCATCAGCCGAAAGGACATGGATGCTTTTTATATCCACCATGTTCTCCATTCCCTGGGCATAGCCAAGGTCATGCAGTTTGAACCGGGCACCTGGGTGCTGGACATCGGCACCGGAGGGGGCTTCCCGGGAATACCTTTGGCCATTATGTTTCCGGAAACCAACTTTCACCTGGTAGATTCCATTGGCAAGAAAATCACCGTGGTCAAGGACATTGCCAAAATCCTAAAACTGAGTAATGTGGAAGCCCAGCAGGTGCGTGCGGAGTCCCTCAAAAGAAAATACGACTTTGTGGTCAGCAGGGCCGTTACCCGCATGATCAATTTTTATCCTTGGGTAAAAGGCAAATTCAAAAAAGAAGATTTCAATGAATTCCAAAACGGCATCCTTTACCTGAAAGGAGGGGATGTGGACGAGGAAATGGAAGAACTGGACATCTCCTATGTCACCTATCACTTGGAAGACTATTTCAAAGAAGATTTCTTCGAAACCAAAAAGGTGGTTTATGTGCCTTTTGAGGGGAAAAGATAGTAATCAAGTTTGGAGCTGGTATTTTTTATTGAGTATCTAGTATTGAGTATTGAGTATTGAGTATTGAGAAAAAAAAATGGTGTCGATCCGGGGTTGGCGGCATGCTTAAAGTAAAACTTTTACTCTATTGTCAATTTGAACAGCGCTGGATGCGCTACTTTAGGAGTTCCGCGGCACAGCCGAGGGAACAACTGCACAATACTGATCAGGGCCAACTTTCAATCCTTACAACATTTCAACCTTTCAACCTTCTTACCTTTTCATTTTTTTATTATATTCAACGCTTACCCAAAAAGCCGCTCATTATTTTTGGTACCATTCAACCTGATTATAAATGACAAAAAGACATCTTTATGGCACTGGGCTTATTGGCAACTGTGCTTATATCGCCCACATTGAGCAAAACACGAATATCAGTTGGCTATGTTTCCCCAGGTTTGACAGTGACTTCACTTTTGGAAGTATGCTTGACCCCGAAAAAGGCGGGGAGTTCAGCATATTGCCCGAAAACAAGGCGTTCTCTTCCGAGCAGGAATACCTGGAAAACACCAACATCCTCAAAACTACCATCACTTTGGACAATGAAGAGGAAGCCTATTCGGTGACTGACTTCGCTCCCCGCTTCCATAACTTTGACCGGTACCATAAACCCCTGATGGTGGTCAGAAAAATCGTCCCTCTCAAAGGGGAACCAAAGATCAAAATCAACTGCAAACCGGTCACCAACCGGGGCAAAAAGCTGCTAAAGCCCTCCATGAGCAGCAACCACATCGATTACCTTGGCGCTGAGCAAGAGGTCCGACTGACGACAAACTGCTCTGTCAACTATATCATGGAGGATATGGCTTTCCGATTACAACGGCCGATTTACTTGTTTTTCACCTATGGCAGGCCTTTGGAAGCTCCGGTAGAAAGTACAGCGGAAAGGTTCCTCCAAGCCACCACCCAATATTGGCGGGAATGGATAAAGTCCACGAGTATCCCCCATTTCTACCAGCGTCTGGTGGTCAGGTCGGCTCTGGCCCTTAAGATTCACCAGTTCGAAGATACCGGTGCCATCATAGCAGCCTCCACCACCAGCTTGCCCGAATCTCCCGGCTCCACCAGAAACTGGGATTACCGCTACTGTTGGATCCGAGACAGCTATTATACCCTCAATGTATTCAACTCACTGGGGCATTTCCAAGAATTGGAGCGTTATTTCGAATACATACAAAACCTCCCTACCAATGACAATGGCCGCTACCAACCCTTGTATTCTATCACGGGATCGGCCTTATTGGAGGAGGAATTGAGCGACCTCTCAGGATATTTGGGCAACCAACCTGTAAGATTCGGCAACCAAGCCTATACCCATATCCAGAACGACCTCTACGGACAGGTATTGGTAAGTCTCTTGCCGCTTTATGCGGATAAGCGTTTTATAGAATCCGAAAAAAGCCACTCCACCCCGTTTATCCATAATCTCCTGGATAAAATAGAGGAGACCATGGACGAGAAGGATGCCGGGCTGTGGGAATTCAGAAACCTGGCCCAAGAGCACTGTTATACCTTTATTTTCCATTGGGCAGGATCCTGTGCAGCCATCAAAATCGCCGACAGGTTGGATGACCAGCTTATGAAGACCAAAGCTGAACGCCTAAAACAACAGGCCATTGCAAAAATTGAGGCTTGCTATGTCCCCGAACTAAAAGCCTATGCCCAGGCCATAGGCACCAAAAACATGGATGCCAGCACCCTTCAGTTGATCACCATGGGCTACTTTGGCAATGATATCGAAAGGGCCAATAACCACCTGAAGATGTTGGAGAAAGATTTACTGGCCAAAGACTACCTTTTCTACCGCTACAAGCACATGGATGACTTCGGGGTACCCGAAACCACTTTCCTGATCTGTGCTTTTTGGTACATAGAGGCACTGGCTTGTGTCAACCGGCTCGATGAAGCCGTGGAAGGTTTTGAAACCCTCACACAATACTGTAACCACCTGCAACTGTTTTCTGAGGATGTGGACCATAAAACCGGCAGTCAGTGGGGCAACTTCCCTCAGGCCTACAGCCATGTGGGCTTGATGAATGCCGCCTATCGCATAGGCCAAAAACTGGATAGACCAAATTTCCTCTAGAAATTTGGTCTAATATAACCTGGTCCAAGTCTGAAGACTTGGACCTTTCTATTCCATCAAAACCACATATTTAACCGAAACCTGAAGGCTTAAACAAGTTGAGGTCTAAGTCACCGCTATATCCTACCTTCGGTAGGAAACAGCTAAAGACTTAGACCAAACAAACCTGAGTTAATAGAACAAGTACTGGGCCCTGACTTCCTTGAAATAAGCCAAGCCCTCCTCCCAGCTTTCAACAATTTCCTCCGGGGATTTTCCAGACAGGATACCTTCTCTTATGGAGCTGGTTTTCCATAAGCCGTCCATCCTCTTTTCCTTCCACTCCAATTGATCAGGGTACAAGGCATACAAAGCGTCCAGCATATAAACCCCTGCCTTGGAAGAGGAAAATCCATCCCTGTTGACCAGTTTTATTTCCGCACTGTAACAGGTATCCTCTAAAAATTTTGGCGGATAAATCTCAATGCCATCCACTATACGTCCAGGCACAAATCGGGCACTGGAAAACTTCACTCCCTCCAACCCGTAACTTTCCAGCTTATTGGCCAGCTCGCCTCCATCTATCCATGGAGCACCGATATGTTCAAAAGGATGTAGCGTTCCCCTGGCCTCAGAAATATTGGTTCCTTCCAGCAGACAGGTCATGGGATACAAGGCAGCTGTGGTCAAGGTCAACATATTGGGAGAAGGCTTGACCCAGGGTAGACCGGTTTCATCGTACCACATCTCCCGTCGGTAATGCTCCATCTTGACCACCGTAAGATCCGCTTTGTCCAATCCTTCCTGTGCCCTTTGTTCATTGAACATATGGGCAAGTTCTCCCACGCTCATTCCATGCACCACGGGCAATTGGTCCACCCCAACCACAGGTTCCAACTGCTTGTTTCCTACAGGTCCGTCTACATAAATCCCTCCAATGGCATTGGGTCTGTCCAGTACCACATAGGGAATTCCCTGTTCTGCAGCCGCTTCAAGCACATGGTTCATCGTGGCGATATAGGTATAAAAACGTGCCCCCACATCCTGGATATCGAACAGGATCACTTCTATCCCTTCGAGCATTTCAGCGGTGGGTTTTCTGACTTTTCCATAAAGGGAAATTACCGGAAGCCCGGTCCCTTTGTCCTTACCATCGGCCACATGGGTGTCTTCCTCACCTCTTATGCCATGCTCAGGACCAAAGAGCAAGGCCAAATCAACCGCCTTATTTTCATAAAGCACATCCACCAAATGGCGTCCGTCCGGTAATAGGCCTGTATGGTTGGTCACCAAAGCCACCTTCTTTCCTTTTACCAATGGGAAATACGCTTCCTCCAGAAGCCTTTCTGCACCTATTATCACCCTCTTAGGGGCTTCTACTATTGCTTCCTGATCTTGTTGGGTTTTGCCCTTACAGGAAAAAAGTCCTAAGCCCACCCATAAGGCAAATACTAATCCTTTGATTTGATGCCGCTGCATATTGTCTAAACTTTATGATCTTATAATTCTAAAACACTAATAATTCCACTTTTCCATCCATGGTGGCCACCACCAAGGAATGGGCATCCAGGACATTGACCGTATTGGCCATGGAGTTATCTATCTTATGTGCCCAATTGATTTGTTGATTGATTGGATTTACACTGTAGACCGTGCTGTTTTTGGTCCCAAAGTAAACTGCTCCCTCTTTTTCAATCAACATGGATGGTACATGTTCATAACCAAAACCACAGTCCATTTGCCAGGCCAAGTCAGCTTTTTCCTTGCCCGTTTTGAAAGCCACTATTTTATCGTTCATGGTTTTTCCGTACACCCATCTTTTATCTTCAGAAATCCCCAAGGATTCCCTCACGGTAGCCTCATTGCTCCTCCAAAGGGTTTGACCGGAGTCAGCATTCAGGGCCGTAATAAACCGATCCGGAGCAACAATATAGACCACCCCTTCATGCGCCACAGGAGTACACATGGCCGGAGAATACATGCGGTTGGGAGAACCATTATCCCACTTCCACTCCAAGCTACCATCCTGTAGATTCAAGGCATAGAGGTGTTTATCCCAGGCTCCAAAATAGACCTTACCCTCATACACAAGGGGCTTGCTGACCGCTGGTCCTCCGAGCCCTTCAAACTCCCAGATGAGCTTCCCGTTTTTTGCCTTCAGAGCCCTGAATTTACCATCACTGCTGCCTATGAGCACTTTCTCCCCATCCAGCACCGGACTGCCTAATACAGAAGCCTCGGCTTTATACTTCCAGGCCAGCTTTCCGTTGTTTATTTCAAAGGCATAGATATTCCCATCCCCGGAACCAACTATGACCAAGTGTTTATAAACTGCCGGTGAAGAAAAAATTCCTCCTTCAGTTTGATAAGTCCAAAGCAACTTGCCCGTCTCTCGGGAAAGCGCCTCTACTTTCCCCAGGCTATTCCCAAAAATCACCGTTCCCTTTGCCACGGCAGGGGTAGAAGTCACATTGGCATCAGAGTGGTAGCTCCACTTTTTACTCACTTGCCTGTAGGTTTTGTTAATACCATAATCAGGTCTTTCAAAATCAGCTGCATCATCATATTCCCTTCTTCCCAAGGGAATTTTCCTCCAAGGATCCAAGGTTTCCAGCCCAGGGGTTCTTTCAGCAAAATAAGCCGTATCTTCTTTGATCTCCACGATATTATAACCTCCTACTTCATCTTTCGCCCGAAGATTTGACCTCCCCATTACCCCTGGAATTCCTTCAAAATCATAGGATTTGTTACGGTGTCCATGGCCACAAATCGAAAACTGGGTATTGTATTCCTTTAACCTGTCGGTCAGTTCGAACCAGTTGTCCAGACTGTTGTCCAGCGGATAATGGTTGACATTGATGATGCGCTGGTCTTTTGGCGTAGCTGCCAGTACAGAATCCATCCAGACTACGGCATCCCTGGGGATATGGCCGTCAGACATTCTTACGTATGGCCCCGAAGCCGTTCCTATAAACTTATAGCCCTGATGCTCGAAGACAAACTTATCGTAGCCAAACTCCCGGATGAAGCTCACCCCGCCGGATTCGGACCAGCCCGTATCATGGTTCCCCGGCACGACATAATAAGGTATTTCCAAAAGGGAGATGATCTCCTTAGCCCTTTTGATTTCCAAATCAGTCCCCATCTCGGTGATATCCCCGGTCAAAACCACAAAATCCAATCCCGACAAAGCATTAATATCCTCTACTGTACGCATTAAATCCTCCTCAGCCACACCGTTTGGCGAGCCTATATGGGTGTCCGTTACATGGGCAAACTTAAAATTTTGGGCAAAAAGCCCCCCGAACTGCATCACAAAAAGCAATGCCAGTAACTTTTTCATAGTTAGTTAATGGTTATTGGTTATTTAGTTATTATTGGAGCGATTAAGCATCCTTTCTGATGGCCTTAATCTTTTTTCATTGCTTGATAAACCACCTCCAACACATTCGTTCTTGTATTGAGCTGGTAAAGCTTGGTATTTTCCCTGGTGGGATGTACCCTGTTGGACAGGAAGATGTACACCAACTGGTTTTCGGGGTCTACCCAGGCATAGGTGCCGGTAAAACCGGTATGGCCAAAACTGGATGCCGGCGCACTTGGAGCGGAATTGCTATTGGGATCGCCTGGCTTTCTTGGACGATCAAAGCCCAATGCCCGGTAGTTATCCGGACAAAACTGACATTGCCCAAACTGACTGACGGTATTTCCATTAATCAGGCTTTCTCCTGCGTAAGTTCCATCATTCAGGTACAGCTGCATCAACTTGGCCAGGTCATTGGCATCTCCAAAAAGTCCGGCATGACCACTGACTCCCCCCAACATGGCCGCCCCCTCATCGTGCACGGTCCCGGACAACAATTGCTTTCTGAACAGGCTATCATATTCTGTCGGCACAATACGCTCCTTGGAATAATGCCTGTAAGGATTAAACGTCAGGGTACTCGCCCCAAGATGACTGTAAATATTATCCTTCAGATAGGTATAAAAGTCCTCTCCTGTGATGGCGGATACTACTTTTGGGGCCAAAATAAAAGACAGGTCACTGTACACATAATCCTGCCCCTCCTTCACGGGAGACTTCATGATCTCTTTGTAAATCTTATCTGCATAATGTCGATGGATATACAAACTGTCCGCCACTTTGATCGGAAAGCGCTTGCTTGGTTTATCCTTAAAAGTGAACCATTTGAACGAGCCGTTTTTTCTTACGGTACTTTTCCAAAAGGCAATCCAGGCGGTCAATCCTGCCTGATGGGTAAGGATGTCTTTGTAAACCAAATCCTCCTTATTGGTTCCCCTGGCCATGGGCAAATAGGTCCCCAATGTCTTATTTTCATCAAACTCTCCCTCTCCCTTGAGCTGCATTAAAGCTGCGAGGGAAGTGCTGATTTTGGTCACTGAAGCCAAATCAAACAGGTCATCAGTATCTACAGGGACTTCTTTCTCATAGGTATGGTAACCGAATGCCTCACGGTAAAACACCTTTCCCTCTTTGGCCACCAAGACGGAAGCTCCGGGGATGGCTTTTTGTTCAATGGCCTCATTTACAAATTGTTCGATTCCTTTCAAATCTTCCCGATCAATCCCAACAGCCTCCGGCTCCACATAGGAAAACCGGAATCCACCATCAGTGCTCAATCCATTCCCTCTCGCAAATTCCGCATTCACTGTTACTGGCAACCGCCCCTTTGCACCTACCCCTCCAAACACAAGCTGTGAAGCCACATCTTGGGTCAACTCGGACTCCTGATAGGCGGCAATCACCGCATCTGCCTCTCCCAAATCTTCCAATTTGTCCAAGCTGTAGACATTACCGAATACTGCCACGATCGTCGGCTTATCATGGATCAGTTCTTTTAAAAAGACATTCATTTCGGCTGTGATCCCAAAGTTCTTCACACTGGCTTTTAAGCCCAGATCATGAACACCTACGATTACTTTGGTATAGGGTGCAAGCTGCTCCTTGATCTGCTGCAGTTCGGCAAGGGAGGCCTCCTTGGGAATGACTACCTGATCTGCTTCCACATAGCGGCTAAGCCCCCTTTGAAAAGCCGTTTCCTGGTCGGTTCCCAAAGCTACATAGACTAGCTTCTCTGCAGCCAAACCTTTGATGGGCACTATTTCCTCTTTGTTTCTCAACAGGGTCATGGAAGCTTCTACCAGCTGCCGGTTCAGGTATTGGGCTTTGGAACTATTGATGTCCTCAAAAATACCTTCCATTTCTACAGGTTTCCATTCATCCAGCCCCAGCCAGGCTTTTGCCTGCAGCACCTTCTTCACCCGCTGGTCCACTTCCTCTTGGGTAATTTCTCCCTTTTCAATGGCCTTTTTGATTTCTTCGATGGTCTTTTTGACATCCATGGTATTGAGCAGCATATCATTTCCTGCCAAAAGGGCCTTTACATCCACAATGCCAGGGGGATAAAATTTGGCCACACCCTGCATGTTCAGTGCATCGGTAAAAACCAAGCCTTTATAATCCATCTCCTCCTTTAGCAAGCCGCTTACAATGGGTTGGGAAAGTGTAGATGCCAAATTCGGGGTATCATCCAGCACCGGGATATTCATATGGGCCACCATCACACTTCCCAATCCCTTCTTCATCAACTCCCTAAAGGGGTAAAGCTCCACCTCTTCCAGCCTTTCCCGGGAAAAGCTGATCAAGGGCAGGCCATAGTGCGAATCCACATTGGTATCCCCATGGCCAGGGAAGTGCTTGGCATTGGCCAGCACCTGCTCATCCTGCATCCCTTGCATATAAGCGGTGGCTTTGGAGGCCACATTTTCTTTGTTCTCTCCAAATGAGCGGAAGCCTATTACCGGATTATTGGCATTGTTATTTATGTCCACCACAGGAGCAAAGTTGATGTTCACGCCTATGCGCTTGCATTGCCGGGCAATCTCACGCCCCATTTCATAAATCAGCTCCTCATCTTCTATCCCCCCTAATGCCATTTGATAAGGAAAACTCATGGTACTGTCCAACCGCATGCCCAAGCCCCATTCCGCATCGATGGAAACCATCATGGGCACCTTACTGATCTGCTGATAGCGGTTGGTCATGCTTGCCTGCCTTCCAGGGCCTCCCTGAAAAAAAATCAGCCCCCCGACCTTGTATTGTTCTATCAAGGCCGCAATGGAATCCTCATGCTCCTTGTCCCTATTGGAATACACCGGGATCATGATCAACTGGGCAATCCTCTCTTCCGCACTCAAGGTTTGAAAGACTGAATCAGCCCATTGGCTCTTTTCCTTTAAAAAAGGGATTTTTGAACCTACGGTATCCTGTCTGGCCATCACTTGAAAAACCATTGCTGTAAATAGCAATCCCCCTAAACCTGCTTTTAATAAATACTGCTTCATTATATTAATATAATTAATCTTTATTTTTTGATCAGTCACCTCATTACTAATCCTTATATGCTCATAGCCTCAACGACCCTTCAGAGGATTTAAAATCCTCCTTATTTGGGTTCGGGATTACAAATCCCGAACAGCTCCTTACCAAAACAACCTGGTTCCAAAACCTTCCAACTTTAAAACCTTAAAACCCTAGCCTCACTTACCCCAATGCACCATCATCAAAATCGCCCCTGCAGTGCCGTCCATGGTGGGTTCGTTGGTGCTGTAGTCCCCGATGTCATCATGGTAAACCACATGTTCGTTTTGGAAAGCGGCAAATTCATCTTCTTTCTCCAAATGAAGCCCGAGAAGGTTATTGTAAATGGACGTATAAACCGGCCCGTCTACCAACCCTCCCGGGACTTTCACCCCTAATAAAACATATAAACTCGTATGGACTTCCTCTGGTGCTTCCCCTTGAGCAGGCATGCCGGTAAACATGGTGGTCCCCCAAGGGTTTCTGCCAAAAAGCCAATCCCGCTGCGCCACTAGATAGCGATTGAACTGCCTGTCCCCGCTCATCTTCTCATAAAGGATCATTTGGGTGATCAGACCCGTCATCAGATTATTGGAACACCAGATAAAAGGTACTCCTACTTGAAAAGGGTTCTTTTCCGCCCGGCTCATCGTATACCGAATACCTTCAAGATAATAGCCTTCCAGCTTTTGTTTAAAATCTTCCCCGACCAAATCATGGAGGACATAATGCCCCATATTGATAAAAGGATAAAGCCTGTAATGATCAGCAGAATCCACCACCGTCCATGAATCCGCCGTATTACTTTGCAAAGCATAAGTTTTGGCCTGCTCCAAGTACTCCGGCTCTTTGGTAGTTTTATATAGCTCAGCAGCTCCCCATTCCATGTCATCTGCCCACGTGGATTCATTGTAGCGGTAGGGTGCGCTATAAGAGTTTCCTTGTTGATACCCTTCTTTTTCCCTTCCCAAAGCATAGAGGCTGACGGCAGCCTTTCGGCATTTTTCGGCAAAAACCGGATCATTCAAATCCTCTTTCCAGATCCTGGCTGCCAAAGCCATGGCAGCGGCACTTCTTCCTGCCAAATTGGCGACACCGGTAGCCTCACTTTTATATTTTTGTAATCCCTGTGGCCTGCCTGTTGCAAAATATACCGGCCGGTAACTGTTCTCCCCCCAACCATAATCCGAATTGTCCTGGTCAGGGATTTTATAGCCTTTATGGTCCCGGTCATCTGCTACCTGATGAAAAAGCTGATCAGGTTCAGGGTGCATTTTCAGCATCCAGTCCAAGCCCCACCTGGCCTCATCCAGCACATCCGGAACACCGTTTTTCCCTGGCTGCCCCAAGGCATTGTACTGATCGTCAAAGCGGTCCGGATACATCTCATAGGCCAACAGCATATGGGCCGTGGCATAGCTGGAAGTGATCAGGTATTTTAGCTGATCCCCAGCATCATGCCAGCCTCCACTGACGTCCACATAGGTGCTGTCAGCCATCGGCCCAAAGAAAGTCCGGCCATCCCTTTGGTGGCAGACCATGTCCAAGGTAGGATTATATCCGCAGCGCTGCTGCCGCATAAATTCCAATAAAGTCTCTTGCTGCTGGGCATAGGCATCATCCCCGATCCTGATGGTGCCCGAACTGCTTTTGGTCTTCTTTGAAACAAGCCGATAAGTTCCCGGCTGGGAAATGGTTGAAAAATCAAGGGTATAGTAATGCTCAAAATCCCCCCAGGGTTGGGCCCCGTCCTTTTCCACTTTGAGCTCCAATACCACTTCCCCGTTGGAGGTATTGACCAAGTGGAATTTTTCCCGGATGGGATTTTTACTAAAAGCTACTGCTATTTTTGCGTCCTGCGGTAAATACCCCATCTGATTGATGCGTATATTTATCGGTAAGTCTTGGGCCAAAAGAGTCCTAAAACCAAAAAAAAGAAGTAAAACACTTATCAGAAATAATCGCATTTTATAGGTTGTTTTTGGGAATGAGTAATTGATCTACCTTTACAAATTGATACCCTTTTCCCTTTAATCGCATAATTAACTCCGGGAGTTTTAGATAAAATTTTTCCACCCGCTTTGGTCCCACACCCAAGTGAACCAACAGCATAAAGCCGTTTAGGCCATTTTCTCTTTCGTACTCCAAGATGCTGTTCATTATCCTATCGTTAGGGATATAATTGGGCATGGAAGGGTCGGTATAATCTGCATTAGAGCGGGTACCTTGGGAGAAATTGATCAATTGAAGTCCCATCTCCTCGGTCCAACGGCTGATGGTCTCATTATACCACTCATAGGGAGGTAGAAAATAGACTGCTTCCTCTTTTTTTATGCCATACTTGGCCATTTCACGATAATTATTTCTTAAGTCTTTTCGAAATGTCCGCCGATCGATAAGCATGCTGTCCCTCTTCTCCCAGTCACAATAAAGTAAATGCTTATCGGAATGGGCTCCCAGATAATTGCCTTGAGCAAGCAGCTTTTCTATCAGTGGCCGAAAGTCCGGGTTGCGGTAGAAGTCCCCTGTAAAGAAAAAGGAAGCATTGATCCGGTTTTCCTCCAAGATCTCGGTGATAAATGCTCCCCCTTCTCCAAATTCATGGCCGGTAAATAGCAAAGCCAACTGCTTTTTAGTCTGATCTCCCTTTACAACCGCCCCTTTTGAGACGGTAAATGCAGTGTTTTCCTGTGCGCTTACTTTGACGACAAAAATGCCGGTCAACAGCAAACAGGCCATAGTCCTGAGGTATTTCTTTAATCCATATGCATTTACTTTTAGGAGCATCTTCTATAAATCTCTTAAAAATGCCCCTCTTTTCATAGTGAAAAGAAGGGCATATCAAACAAACATCCCACTTAATGAGGTCCTTTATTCCTCCCAGCCCGGATTTTGCTCCAAGGTCACGCCATGTTCTGCGTACAGGGTGATTTGATCAAGAGGCACAGGCTCCAGATAAACTTTAGGGTCTTCAAACCTCCTTTGGGAAGCTGCAGCCGTTGCAGGAATAATATAGCCTGTTTCACCATCGGTCAGGGTAACGCTGCTTTGCAAACCAGGGTAATCCGCCTTGTCAATCCACGCCCCTCTGTTGATGTCCTCATTAGCTTCGGTATCGGTGTAACCCAACTTTTCCCATCGCTTGAGATCATCTAAACGGAAACCTTCCATCATCAATTCGGTCCTTCTCTCTCTTCTGATCTCCCAGATCAAGGCCGGAACACTGGCATCCCTTTGCGGGTCGTCATATACCACCCCATTCACAGCGGGCTCATTTCCGAGCACCATCAAATGGGGCATATTGATCCCCGGACGGTCCCTGAGCACATTGATGGACTTATCCAGGTCCGCTTGGGTCATCGCAGGGCCACCCACTGTCGCCAGTTCCGCTACCGCCTCAGCATAGTTCATCAACACCTCGCCAAATCGCAATACAGGGGAATCCGTATAGTTCAAATTGGAGCTTCCTTCCGGATCATCCTTGATGGCCTCGTTCAGGAATTTGTGGGTGGCGTATCCTGTCGTGCTGTAATTGGGCAGGATACCGTTTAGCCTGAGCTCATTGGACACCAAGGTCTCATAAATCCTTCCGTCTCGGTTGGCCATCACATTGTCAATCCCCTTATCCCCTTGATAGAGGGGGGATATGCCTATCGGCAGGCCATCACTGGCCAAGTAGGATTCTATCGCATCCTTGGACACGCCGGTCTGAGGTTCTTTGTTATTGTAACTGTTCAGGGCATGGGTCACCAAACCCGGCTCATAGTGCCGGTAGAGGATTACTTCTGGGTTGCCGGCAAGGTTAAGTGAGGCAAACACCTCTCTGTAATTCCCTAATGAATATTTTCCAGCTGAAATCAACTCATTGGAGGCCCGCTTGGCAGCCTCCAAATAGGCTTTGGCCTTCTCATTATTGCCTTCATGGTACTTTTGCCAGGTTCCCTCAAACAACATGATTCTGGACATAAATGCCAACACCACATCCCGGTTTACGGTCAGGCCTTTGGTTCCGTCTTCCTCCCGTACGTGATCCGCTGCAAATTGAAGGTCTTCCATCACCCGGTCCATCACATATTCCCTGGAATCACGGGGCTTGAACAGGTCTTCCTCATTGTTTTCATCAAGTTCATGGTCATACCAGGGCACATCTCCAAACTGTTTTACCAGATCATGGTATTCCAGGGCCCTGAAAAACCTGGCCACCCCGGACCAATGGTTCACAGCCTCTTCATCCATGGAAACGGTCTGGATTCTTTCCAGGTAAATATTGGCCTTCCTCACCCAAGCAAAGGTCCAATAAGAGCTGGTCGCTGCTGTGGGCACATTTTGTCTGAACTGGGCGGGGCTGCTCGGCCCAAAATCATCGTTTAAACTCTGGCCGGAAAAAAACTTGCCCCAAGAATATCCGGATCCATAGCCACTGAAATAAGCCGTATAAAATCCCCAGCTAAAACTTCTGACATTGTCTTCACTGGTCCAATAGGTCTCGTCTGTCAACTGATCCAAAGGCGGCTTTTCAAGAAAGTCATCGCAACTGCCCAAGGTGACCAATGCTACTAATATGGTTAATATTCTAATTTTCATAATCTGATACTGTTATAGAGTTACCTGTAAACCAAAAGATACATTTCTACTATAAGGATAAACCCTGCCGAACGTATTGGAATCCCTGCTTCCTGCTTCCGTGTAATCCACCTCTGGATCGATAGGTAGATCCAAATTATCGAATTCAAAGAGGTTCTCTCCACTGAAATACACCCTGACCTTCTCTATGTTTAACCTTCCGATAACGGACTGGGGAAGGGAATAACCGATGGTAATATTTTTCATCCGCATGTAAGACATATCAAGCAGGTACCGGGTTTGTCTCAGGAAGTTTTTGGAATTGCTGGACTGTCCCTGGTTGGTAGGTCTAGGATAAAAAGCATTGGGGTTTTCAGGAGACCAGTAATCCAACTGGTGGGCAAACCATGCCTCTCCTGGTCTATATCCCGGGACAAAGATCGGCCCGTTTGCCCAGTAATCCCTTTTCCCTACACCTTGTATAAAGAAACTGAAATCCAAACCCTTGTAATCGCCACCCAATCGGAAGCCATACTGGTACCTGGGGGTGGAATTACCGATCACTTTCAGGTCTCCATGATCCTCTACGGTATTGGAACCATAGGTGATTTCTCCGTCTCCATCCAGGTCTTTGTACTTGACATCACCTGGGCCATAAAAGAACCAGCCACTTTCAAAGAGGGATTGGGAAGGAATACCTTCCTTCATTACATATTTCCCGTTTTCCAGTAAAAGGTCCCCATTGCCATCCTTGACAAAGTCATCCTCGGTAAACAGTCTATCGGTTTCATATCCCCAGATCTCTCCCAATGTCCTTCCAGCTCTGTTGGAATAAATACTTTTGTTGTCGGCAAATTCAGTGATGCGCTCCTGAAAGTCAGAAAGCATGGCGGTAGCATTCAGGTTGAGGCCATTGCCAAAGGAATGACTATAGTCTATGGCCAGCTCCCAGCCGGTGGTTTCCAGCTCTCCCAAGTTTTGTTTGGTGGCCCCGGTGCCATAGGATGCTGGAAGTACCTCCCCAGCACTGTGCATATCACTGGTGGTCCTGCGATACCAGTCAAAGGTCAGCCCTAACTTATCCTGGAAAAAACGGGCATCAAATCCATAATCCAAAGTGGTAACGGTCTCCCAAGTCAAGGAAGAAGGAAGTGCTCCAGGAGTTCCAAAGGTCAGCTTATTATCTGTTCCGGTAAGCCAGCTCGAGTTATAGGAAGACATGATCCGGTAAATATCGCTGAGGTAGGCATTTTGGTTACCGATGGCTCCCCAGGAGGCGCGAAGTTTCAAAAAGGACATTACATTGGTCACCGGCTCCATAAAAGGCTCCTCTGTGATAGCATAACCTACCGACATGGAAGGAAAAAATGCCCATCTTGCCGTTGGTGAAAGCCGCGATGATCCATCGTATCGACCGTTGAGCTCCAGGAAATATTTGTCCTGATAATTGTAATTGACCCTACTGAATGCCCCCATGGTGGCCCATTGGTTTCTGCTTCCACCCACAAACTGATCACCCGTAGCCAAATCCAATTCTCCACGGTCCAAATCCATCAGGTCCCTTCTCTGGGAGCTGTGGTACCAGTATTCGTAGGATTCAATATCGCCACCTGCCATAAACTTAAAGGCATGGTCTCCAAATTGCTTTTCATAGGTACCGAACAACTTCCCTACATTCCTATTGCTCCATGAGGAACCATAAATTACCCGGTTATAGGAAGCACTGGAGTAAGGCGCATAGGAAAGATTTGCCCCTGTGGCCCAGAAATTATAGGCACTTACCACTCCTCCGGTCTGATGGTCATGAAAGTTATTGGAATCAAAGGTATAATTGGCGTTGATCTCCAGCCCTTTAACGGGACGGATAGTGGTTCCTAGGTTAATACGGCTAAGCGAATTGGTTTCTTCGTTCATTTTGGCCTGGGAGACTTCCGTAACCGCACTTCTGAATGGATAGCCTTCATAGGTACCATAAGGATAGGTCTTTGGCCATCTAAAGAGATAGTACCAAGGGTCGTAGGTTTCGCTGCTAAAGTAAAAAGGTCGTGTAAATTTGGTTTTACTATAAAGCACCTTTCCCCGGACCTCCATCCAGTCAGTCACCTGAGTATTGACGCTTAAGTCAAGGGAATAACGGTTAAACTCATCAGGGTTTACCTTTAGCACTCCGTTTTGGCCAAGATACCCCACTCCAAGACGGTAGGTGGTTTTTTCTGTCCCTCCGGCCACGGATAAATCGTGTTTTTGCTGAGGGGTCCAATCCCGCATAAACATCTCTCCTGCATCCCACGGTCGGTAAAAGAACAAACGGCCATCTCGGATTTCAAAATCCCTTCCCAGTACCATTTCAGGACCCAAATCCTGTCCTCCATACTGTTGCTCCCATTCCCTCATCTTCTGGATTCCCGTTTCATCAAAATACATACCCACCACGCCAAAAACATTGGTGGAGGGATTGGTTCTTTGAAGCGCCTTGAAGGCCATTTCAGCCCCTTCAGCCGCAGGGGCTATCACCGGGGTTTTGGTTGGGGTGGCCCAAGAGAAGTTATTGGAATAACTAATTTTAGGAGCTTCTCCTTTTTTACCGGTTTTGGTAGTGATCAAGATTACCCCCCAGGCACCTCTGGCACCATAAATAGACGCTGAGGCAGCATCTTTCAATACCGAAATGGAAGCAATATCCTCAGGGTTGATCATCTGAAGGTTAGGCACCTCCACATTATCCACCAATATCAATGGCTGCGCCCCTCCAGAATTACTCAGTGTTCCGGTCATCCCCCTCAACCTGATTTGGGGATTTTGGCCGATTTGACCACTTGGTGAAGTAATGGTCAGTCCTGGAGTAGTACCTTGAAGGCCTCTCCCCAAATCCGTAATCGGCCGGGACTCCAATACCTCTGTATCCACTGTGGAAACCGCCCCGGTCAGGTCACTTCTCTTCTGGGTACCGTAACCTACCACCACTACCTCTTCCAAGGATTTGGCTTCCGCTTCCAGTGCTACATTAATGGTAGTGCTTTCTCCCACCACACGCTCCTGGGATATCATACCTATAAAACTGTATACAAGCACTTGACCTTTTTCCACTTCGATGCGATATTTTCCATCTACATCCGAGGAAATCCCTTGGGTCGTCCCTTTGACCAAAATGCTTACCCCCGGCAATGTGCCTCCATCATCAGCACTGGTCACTGTACCGGAAACCTGCACAGTCTGGGCCAATACCTGAAAATGGAACAGGATAAAACAAACTGCTCCTAAAAAACAGCGTAAAAGTTTCTTCATGTTTGACATTTTAGATAATAGTTATGTGAATTATTTTTTACCGCCCAGGAGAAAAATAAAACAGGTATAAACTTCATTTTGGGTCTACTGTTAATCACCCGTAACTATCCTGCTCCTAAGCTTTGGTCAAATTTTTCTAAAAATCCGGCCCCTTCCATCCCTGAAAACAGGGATATTCCCAAATCACTATTAATCCAGCCCTACCTAACTGCAATGATTTTCACTGAATTAATGATTCAAAAAAAACGGCCCATTTGATCATTGTGCCCCCAAACACAAACAAATACATTTATATTTTTTCCACGTCCTTAAGCTGAAAACCACCCGGCATTCCTTCGCCTGTTTATTAAGGAGTTTTAACTAAATCCATCATTCGGCATCAATATTTCTCACCGAATGCCCATTAGCAAATGGCCTAGATGATCTTCGACATTACCACTCAATTGAAATAAGAAATTGATTGAGCTTGCTTGGTGAAATTTTAAAGGAATTGGAAAAATCTAGAAGATAAAGGGCTGGTACCTTCACAAAACATGACAAACTGGGGCAATTATCATTAAATCTGATTTCACTAACCCACAGTCTCTGTTGAAACTGGGCATCCCTGAAAACAGTGATTTTACAACGATCCCCATTTTCAGAAAAAAGAGAAAAAAAGGCATCAAAGTATATTTAAGCAGGTTTTCTTGAAAACAGGCTCTTTTTAGGGCTTTTGTACCGAGCGCCACTTATGTAAAAGCTATTTCAAAAAACCTTAAATTACATTTTATTAAGCCTGCAAACCTAAAACCCTGTACCTGTGGAGACTACTACCCTAAACAAACCCTCATCTCTAATGATCAATGTGCTGATAGCTGATGACCACCGCATGTTTATAGACGGGCTAAAAGCAATGCTGAGCGATATTCCCGGAATCAAAGTAGTGGGGGAAGCCATGAATGGCAAGGAAGCCTTGGCTTACTGTGAAAGCAGTGCTGTGGACATTGTCATTATGGACATCAACATGCCCGAAATGGATGGTGTTGAAGCAACCAAACAATTGTTGAAAAACCATAAAAAGTTAAAAGTGCTGGGCCTTAGCATGCACAACGACAGGCACTTCATCTCCGATATGCTAAAAACGGGGGCCCAAGGTTATATTCTAAAAAACACCGGTAAAGACGATTTGGTCGAGGCCATACATACTTTGCACTCCGGAGGAACCTATCTGGGCGAGGAGGTAAGCCATACCTTATTAAATAGCTTTATGAAACGTCCAAGCAAAATGCAGGTTACTGAAAAACTTTCTGAAAGAGAAATGGAAGTTTTGGACTGCATTGCCAATGGACTGACCACACAGGAAATTGGGGAAAAACTTTTTATCAGCAAAAACACGGTCGAAACCCACCGCAAGAACCTGCTTTATAAGCTTCGGGCGAAAAACACGGCTGAACTGGTAAACAATGCTTACAAAAGAAGGCTGATCGGATAAAAATTCGGCCCGTGCCCCCAGTAGCGCTTGCTTCCCAAACAATTCGCCTCATTTCCCTATTTTCAGTGATTTTAAATCCAAATCATCTGTTGATCTTTGTATCTTGAAAAGGTACCACTAATCATCAACAGAACATGAAATTATTCCATCCGGGAGTTTTCCTTTTGACAGGCATGATTGCATTGCTTGTTTCGTGTGCTCCCCATCCTTATAGAAAAATAAACAAAGCACATGAGCGACAGGCAGAACGTCAGATCCAACAGTTGCTGAGCACTCCTTCCGTGAAGTCAAGCAATAAAGACACCACCTCCCTTAATGACTTATGGATAGGTACCACCAATTTCAGTATCCGTAAACCCAACTTTGTCATCATTCATCACACTGCCCAGGATTCATTGGAGCAGACCATCCATACCTTTACCCTTCCACGGACCCAGGTGAGCTCCCATTATGTCATCGGCAGGGATGGCACCGTGGTACAGATGTTAAACGATTATTTTAGGGCCTGGCATGCGGGCCGTGGCAAGTGGGGCCATGACACCGACCTGAACTCCTCCTCCATAGGAATAGAGTTGGACAATAACGGAAAAGAACCTTTTTCCGAACCTCAAATCCAAAGTCTTTTGAAAGTGCTCAAGAGACTTAAAGAGGATTATAATATCCCAACAGCCAATTTTATCGGCCATTCCGATATAGCACCTTCCAGAAAGGTGGATCCAAGCACTTATTTCCCATGGAAGCAATTGGCTGAAGAGGGTTTCGGTTACTGGTATGATGAAGAGAAGATCACAGAAATCCGCTACCCCAATGGCCATGGAATTTATAAAACCGAAAAGGTGATGCTCGAGCTGGTACCAGATGCCTTTGCCCCGGAGGAGGCCCTGCGAATCATCGGTTATGACATCAGCGACCCAAAAGCAGCGGTTAGATCCTTCAAACTCCATTTCATCCAAAAGGACATTGACACGGGCTTAAGTAAAGATGATATGCGCATCTTGTACAACCTGTACAAAAAGTACCTATTCGGAAATTAACCCTGGGCAATTGCTCCTGTGTCACCTTAGCCTCTAGCGGGGCAAAACTATCCCCTATTGTCCAGGACTATATCGATTGTTTCCCAAAGGCCAGTGAGTAAAATGGGGATTTATTAGTATTTTAATACTATAAAAGAAAAACTGCTCCGCGTTTAAATCGGGCTGTTCAAAGAGCCCAATAATGAAACCTGGAGCATTACAGTGATTATACCAAATCCCTATTTTCAGGGATGCCTCAAGGGGCAAATAAAAACATCTTTGTATCGGAAGTGATGATCCGTCACAGGGATAGATCACCCAATTTGTCAAATTAAACGGAAAAATATGCTATTAATTGCGGATAGTGGTTCTACCAAAACCGACTGGAGATTGGTGGATGAAGAGGGGGAAACCATTCATTCAGTTCAATGTAAAGGGCTGAATCCCTATTTTTTGACAACGGCCGAAATCTCCCAAATTATCCTTAAAGAAATATTCCCCAAAGTGCCCCAGGTGGACAAAGTCATTTTTTATGGCGCCGGATGTGGGCTTCCTGCCAAAGCCAAGCAGCTAAAATCCGCAATAGAGGCTGTTTTGCCCGTCAACTACCCCACGGAAGTTCACGGAGATATCTTGGGAGCTGCCCGGAGCCTGCTGCAAGACCAAGCAGGCATTACCTGTATTTTGGGCACGGGAGCCAACTCATGCGTTTATGACGGGCACACGATCACGGAGAATGTCCCATCCCTTGGCTATATCTTAGCAGACTGGGGGAGCGGCACCGTCTTGTGCAAAGACCTTATCGCTTTGATTCTGCAAAAAAAAATGGATCAAAAAATTGCCGATGATTTCTTTTCCACCTATCAGACGGACCAACGAGAGATATTGGACAAGATCTATAACCAACCGCAGGCCAACCGCTTTCTGGCCTCTTTCACTCCCTTTCTTCTAAAGCACAAAGACAACCCATCCTGCAAAAAAATCATCAAAGATAATTTTAGGCAGTTCTTCAATTTCTATGTGCTGCCTTATGGAATTAAAAGGATCTCCGGGCCCATTTCCTTTACCGGTTCCATTGCCTATCTCTTTAGCGATTTCTTACATGAAATAGCCCTGGAAGTTGGATTGGAAATCCATGAAATAGTCCAGCACCCCATGAGCGGTCTGGTTAAGTACCATTGTCAAACTGTACCAGCCATAAAATAACCATGTCTGATTTAATGATCCCTACCACAGAATCTACCTCCCTTTATGAAAATCTGGACCAAATGTCCGTGGGAGAACTATTAACCAACATTAACCAAGAAGATCAAAAAGTTGCTTTTGCAGTTAAAAAAGCCCTACCGAAGATTCAAAAGCTGGTGGAAGCCGTAGCAGAAAAAATGAAATCCGGAGGAAGACTCTTTTACATTGGGGCCGGCACATCCGGTCGGCTGGGTATCTTGGATGCCTCTGAAATCCCCCCTACCTATGGCGCACCGGCGGAGCTTGTGGTTGGCCTAATCGCAGGGGGAGACAGTGCCATCCGAAGTGCTGTGGAGGGAGCAGAAGACAATCCTGACCAAGCCTGGTTAGACCTGGAAAAACACCGGATTGGTCCAAATGACAGCCTTATCGGCATTGCTGCATCAGGCAGGACCCCCTATGTAATCGGTGGCCTCCAAGCGGCAAAAGCCAAAGGAATCCTCACCGGAAGCATTTCCTGCAACTCCAATGCTTCCATTTCCGCTGTGGCGGATTACCCTATAGAGGTTGAAGTCGGGCCGGAGTTTGTTACCGGCAGCACCCGTATGAAAGCAGGAACTGCCCAAAAACTGGTCCTCAACATGATCAGCACCAGCCTTATGGTCC
This sequence comes from Echinicola sediminis, assembly GCF_054777495.1. Lineage (NCBI taxonomy): Bacteria > Pseudomonadati > Bacteroidota > Cytophagia > Cytophagales > Cyclobacteriaceae > Echinicola > Echinicola sediminis. Next base: position 77,455 of record NZ_BAAHAP010000012.1, read on the forward strand.
TATTGGGAAAGGTAAAAGGCAATAAAATGGTCAATATGCAGCTGAGCAATCAAAAGTTGGTCAATAGGGGAGTAAGGATGATACGGGAAGAGCTCCCTTCACTGGAAGACCATGCCGCCTTACACCTTCTCGAACAGCACGGATCTGTAAGAAAGGCCATAGAAGCTTTTCAAAGTAATAAAATGCCTTAACCCAATGTCTACTACCAAACATACTTTCGTCCTTTTCCTTGTCCTTCTCCTGTTTGCTTCTCAGGCTGTTCTCAGCCAACAAGCTCCGAAGCGGGAACTTAGGGCGGCCTGGATTGCCACTGTAAACAATATTGACTGGCCCAGTAAACCGGGCTTATCTGCTGCCCAACAACAGCAAGAATACATCCGCCTTTTGGAAAAGCTTCAGGCAGCAGGGATGAACGCCATCATCATGCAGATCAGGCCCACCGCGGATACCTTTTATCCTTCCAGCTACGAACCATGGTCTGCTTACCTTACCGGAAAACAAGCGCAGGCGCCATCCCCTTATTATAATCCACTGCAATTCATGATTGCAGAGGCAAAAAAAAGAGGCTTGGAGTTCCATGCCTGGTTCAACCCTTACCGGGCATCCAACAGCAAGGATTTTATTCCTTCTGCCAATCACCCCATGGTACAACATCCCGAGTGGTTTGTCCAATATGGTGGAAAATGGTACTACGATCCTGGTATTCCTGAAGCCAGGGAATTTGTTTTGAATGCTATCATTGAGGTGGTGAAGCATTATGACCTGGATGCGGTTCACTTTGACGACTATTTTTACCCCTATAAAATTGCCAATGAGACCTTCCCGGACAGCAAGTCTTTTGAAGAATATGGTCAGCGCTTTGACAACATTGAAGCATGGAGAAGGCATAACGTCGACTATTTTGTGGAAGAACTCTCCAAAAGGATCAAGTCCGAAAAAGACTTTGTAAAGTTTGGCATCAGTCCATTCGGAGTATGGAGAAACAAGGACAAAGATCCCAAGGGCTCCGATACCAAAGCAGGCCAAACCAACTATGACGACCTATACGCTGATGTATTAAAATGGCTGAGGGAAGGATGGATAGATTATGTGACGCCACAAATCTATTGGCATATCGGCTTTGAACTGGCTGAATATAAAACCTTGGTAAAATGGTGGGCTGACAACAGTCACGGACGACATGTGTACATAGGACAGGGCATTTACCGTGTGGGCCAAAAAGGCTGGGAAGATGAAAATGAAGTAGTCAACCAAATCCAATACAACCGATCCTTTCCAATAGTAAAAGGAAGCATGTTTTTCAGTGCAAAGACCATCGCGGAAAACAAGGAAAATGTAAACGACCAACTGGCAAAAGTTTATAAAAGCCCTGCTCTTCCACCGACTATGCCCTGGATAGACCAAACGTCCCCTGAGGCCCCGAAATCTTTAGAGGCTTCAGGAAGTCCTGAAGAGGGACTTCTCTTAAATTGGCCTACAAATATGCAGGATGATACGGCCTATTTTGTAATTTATAGATCCAAAGGGGAAATGCCCATCGATTTTAACAATCCCGACCTGATCGTGGGCAAAGTCCCCTTTTCGGGTGAAGAGGTGCTGTACTGGATGGATAAAAATATCGACAAAAGAACACAGTACCATTTTGGTATCACGGCAGTGGACCGATTGCATAACGAGAGCAATCCTTCCCCAGTCATTCAAATCAACACCAAAGGCCGGAAAAAAAGCGTCCAAAACCTCCGGTAAGAGAAGAGAGATTGTTAGTAGCAGTAATCGCGGCAATGAACCTATAAAAACAGTACCTGAGAAGAAAGGGCTTGAGGACGCTCTGTCAAGCCCGGTACTTCCCTTAATAAAAAAACAACTATAGATACATGAGTCAGAGTCTTGTTTTCCTTGTCATCCTCGCTTACTTCCTGTTGCTTTTACTGATCAGCTACCTGACTTCCAGAAAAACCGATGACCTGACCTTTTACACTGCCAATAAGCAATCTCCCTGGTACCTTGTAGCCTTTGGGATGGTTGGTGCCTCTTTATCTGGAGTCACGTTCATTTCCGTCCCTGGAGAAGTGGGCAACTCCTCCTGGACCTATCTGCAGTTTGTGATGGGGAATATGGTGGGTTATGCAGTCATTGCCCTGATTTTGATCCCTTTATTTTATAAACTCAGGCTGATTTCCATCTATGAATACCTCAGGGACCGGTTTGGACCAAAAAGTTACCTCTCCGGAGCGGTTATTTTTCTGGTCTCCCAGACCATTGGGGCTTCTTTTAGGTTGTTTCTGGCGGCCACTGTCTTACAGATTGCCTTTTTTGATGCCTATCATATTCCTTTTTTTGTCACTGTACTCACCACCGCTGCTTTAATTTGGCTCTACACTTTTAAAGCAGGTATCAAAACCATCGTTTGGACCGACACGCTCCAGACCACCTTTTTGCTTTTGGCGGTAATTATCAGCATCATTATTATCAGCCGTCAGCTGGACTTAAGTACTTCAGGATTGATGGCGGTTATCGGTGAAAGCCCGCTTTCCAGGATTTTCGAATGGGATCCTCTTTCCGGAAGAAACTTCTATAAAATGTTTTTCGCCGGGGTCTTCATCACCATCACCATGAATGGTTTGGATCAAAACGTCATGCAGAAAAACCTGACTTGCAAAGACCAAAAAGAAGCCCAAAAGAACATCTTTTGGTTTTCCATCAGTTTCTTTATCTCCAATTTATTCTTTTTGTCCCTGGGAGTCCTGCTCTATTATTTTGCAGCAGAACATGGCATTACCATCCCGGAAAGCACTGACGAGCTTTATCCTATACTGGCATTGAATCATTTTGGCACTTTGGCCGGCATTACCTTTTTGCTGGGCATCATAGCAGCGGCCTTTTCAAGTGCAGACTCTGCCTTGACTGCCTTGACCACTTCTTTCTGCGTGGACGTCCTCAATTTACCCTCCAAAAAGTCCATCAACCAGAAAAGCACCCGGCTCAAGGTCCACATAAGCTTTACCTTGCTGATATTTGTCATTATCGTCCTTTTTGACTTATTGAACAATAGCAGTGTGGTCAGTGCGGTTTTCAAAGCAGCAGGCTTCACTTATGGCCCCTTACTGGGCCTGTTTGCCTTTGGGCTTTCCAACAAACGCGCGGTAAAGGATCGGTGGGTCCCTTTCATATGCATTTTGGCACCCATACTATCTTATGTACTGGACAGCAATGCCACAAAATGGTTTGGAGGCTACCAATTTGGTTTCGAAATCCTCCTGGTAAACGGGGCACTGACCTTCTTGGGACTGTTTATTGCCACCAAAAAATCTTAAAAATTCAAAACCGGTAATTTCTATAAGGTCCGGGATTGGAAAAAGCCAAACCCGCAAGCATTTAATCTACTCTCCTTCAACCAAGTAACGATTAACCTTTCGAATTCTAGGAGTATTAGACTTTATTTAATAATATCATCGGGAAATTAAGGACTTACTCAAATGGACAATCCTACTGGTGCTACCTTCAATTTGCTTTCCAGCCACCCCGAACTGATCAATAAGCTGGACAGCTTTATAAAAAATGCTGTTGATCAAGGCAATACGGAACTTTGCGGCATGATCATTACCGGCCCTTCGGGATCGGGCAAAACGTATTTGATGGAGCAGTACCTGTCAGGGCTTAGGTCTACCTGTGTTTTACTCAACCTCAACCATAACCAGCAACAAAGCAACATCCCTTATGCGGGGCTGAAACTGGGAATAGCGGAATTTCTGCGAAAGACTTATAAAGAACTGGACGCAGAGGCTTTTGAAGCATTTTCCTTCCGGCTTAAAAACAAACTTGGTGTTCATTTTCCGCTTTTGTTTGATTATATCCCTGAACTGACCTTACTGGCCGGAAAGGACCCTGTGCCCAGTCCTTCTCCTACCCCCAAAATCGAAAACCAGCTTTATAGCCTTTTTAAGATTCTTTTTGGCTTTTTAAGCGATTACCATAACAAGCCGGTCCTTCTTTTTGCCGACAATCTACAGTGGATGGACGGATCCAGCATGAACCTTATCCACTATTTGTTGCTTCACCTTCCCCCAAAATCCTTTCTTTGGGTAGGAACCTGCAGGGACTCCAGTAAAGACCTCGTCAGGGTCAACCAACTGATCCAATCCTTGAATGATGAAAACAGAAACATCTATATTGTCCCATTAAAAGGCCTTGAGCTTATCCAAACCAAAGACTTTTTGCAGGAAGTTTTGGGTGGGCCCGTTGCCGATTCACTGAGCCTGGATTTCCATGAAATATGTGAAGGAAACCCAAGCTATATGCAGGTTATGGCAGAAAGCTTAAAAGCTGCAGAAATCATTTCCTTGGAAAATGGAAGATGGACGGGGCCCTCCAAGCAGATCAAACAACTTTATCCCGGCCAGAGTCCCCGGGTAGTGCTCTGGCACCGGCTTGAAAAAATCAGCCCTGCTTCTATGGAGTTGCTTTCCTGGTTGTCATGTATGGGAAGCTACCGAAAAGAACCTATATTATCACTGTTTAAAGGAAATGAGCAATTGCTTCGAGACTGCCTGAAAGAAGTTATGGACGCAGGCCTGATAGCATGGCAAGAGGATAATTTCAGGTTTTCCGAAACGTATATTGGAGAAGTCATCTATGAGGGCCTATCACCCGAACAAAGGGAAAAAATTCATTTCGGTATAGGACGGGACCTTCTAAAAAAGGGCTTTCGCCAACTCAACCGCACAGAAAAGGTCATCGTTGCGCAGCACCTCAACCAAGCACCGAAATTGGTAAAATCCCATGGAGAAAGCCTTCTCTGCATTACCCTTAACCTGGAAGTCGGGAAGCTTCAGAAAACCGATCAAGCATTTGAGCAGGCGCGCCATTTTTTAAAAATCAGCGAAGATCTCTGCAAAGAGTTTAGCTGGGAGGTAGTAAAGGATCTTTTTTGGGAAACGGCCATGGAAAGGGCCTTGGTAGAATATCATCTGGGCGAATATGATCTTGCTGAGATCCACCTTGATCAATTGCTGGAACGCCCGTTGACAAAAGCCAAAAGGGCAGAAACTTTTATCCTTAAAATCACGATCAACAACCACTTAGGAAGGTACAGAAAAGTGGTCACCATTCTCCACGAGGCTTTGATGGAACTGGGACTGCGGATCCCAGCGGAAGAAGCATCCCTACTGGATGAAATCAATCATCTAAAGAAAAGTATTTCTTCCGGGACCGGCCATGAAGCCATCTCAAAATTCAAGGCACCTTACCGGCATCTCCTGCTAAAACTACTTTATGTAGGGGGCATGGCATTGCACCACACTTCTGATAGGCTGATGACCTGGGCGGCCCTGATGATCATCGCTTATTCCGAAGGCCTCAAAGACACTGGAGTCAAAGCTATTGGCTATGTAAGCTATGGCAGGATGAACATTATATCGGGGAATGTTGATGAAGGATATGAGCTCGGACTAAAAGGGATTCAGGTCAATAAAAAGCTGGGTGATTACCATTATCGTTGTCGGGTTTTTGGGGTCTTCGCCTTCTATATACAGCCTTGGAAAAAAGATTTTAAGGCCAGCACTTCCATGCTAAGGGAAGGCATGGAGGCAGGGAGAAAAACAGGCGACCTTATCGGCCTTTACATCCTCAAAACGCACCTTTTCAATTTACACTTCATTTCAGGGCAGCCCATCAAATCGCTGTTGGATTTCTCTTTCGAGGAAGCTTACCCTGGCATGGAGCTGACCTATTATATCACTCATTATCAAAAAAGCCTGATCAGGTACCTTTGTGGTGAAAGCCCCTATTTTTCCATCCCGCGGCAGCAGCCCCGGTGGCTGGCCGCAAAATTAACGATTCAAGAGGAGCGGTTTTATAGAAATTATGTCTGGGCAAGGTATTACTTCCTTTTTGGGCATTACGAACAGGCCATTCGTTGCGCAAGGGAAGCCCATGCCAACAGGAAGCTCCAAGAGGGCTCTCCCCTCCTTCCTGCCAACCTCATTTTACTTTTTCTGTCCATTACCCAAAACTGGCACAATCTTTCCCCCCAAGAACAGACTGACGTCCACGAGGAACTGGAAGGCATCCTAGAGCAGTCGGAACACTGGTTTCAGCATGCCCCCTCCAATTATGCTTCTACATTTTACCTAATGAAGGCCGAATGGGCAAGAATAAATACTCTCTCAAAAAACCTGATCCTAGACTTTTATCAGCAAGCAATAAATCATGCCCTTGAAAACCAATACGATCTCGGGCTTTCCCATGAGCTTATAGGCAAATATTTGTTAACCTTGGCAGAGGTGGAAATGGGCAAGCACCATTTCCAAAAGGCTGTTCAGTCGTATTTAGCATGGGAAGGGCTTGCCAAAGCAAAACAGCTGAGCCAACAGTTTCGGTTTGTTTTGCATTCCGCTCAGAACCTTGTAGAGCCCGATATTGAAACAGTACTGAGAGAGCTGAGCGGTGACCTCAGTCCCAAGTCCATCATCAAAAAACTGATGGTCCTGCTGATCAGGATTTCAGGTTCCACCAAAACGGCCATTGAGTGGATTGAAAATAATGGGGAAGTGATGGAGCAGGCCCGTCTGTCCATCATTCCATTAACCAAACCCTTTGAGTCCAGTATCCCATCAGGGCTGATGCGGATGTGCCATAGGATCCAATCCCCGTTTATCCTCCATCAGCTTGATGAGGAAAAGGGGTATGCTGAAATAAAGTCCCTGAGAGAACAAGGAGTCAAATCCATGATGGTCCTCCCCTTGAGCATCAATGGCTACCTTTCCATGGTCGTGTATTTGGAGAACAGCTTTGCCACACACCACTACCATGAAGCCATCCTCAAGTGGGTACGCTTGGTGGCCAATCAAGGCGGCATGATCATCGAAAATGCCAGAACGCATGAAAGGACCCTTCAACTCAACGAGGAAATTAGAAAAGAAGTGGACGAGAAGCAAAAATTGGCCTCTATCATTGAAAAACAGAAAAACAACCATCTCAAAGACCTCATCCAAACCCAGGAAGATGAAAGAAAGCGTATTGCTGGAGATTTGCACGACAGCCTAGGCTCATTATTGTCTACCATCAAAATGCAACTCAACAGCCTAAAAAGCAGCAACGCGGACAATCAATTTGAGACCAAGCACCAAGACACCCTACGGAAGATGGACGAGGCCATTGAAGAAGTCCGTCGAATCTCCCACAATATGTCCCCTGTTTCCTTAAGGCGGTTCGGACTGCCCTCAGCCCTTCAGACATTAATAGAGCAGATCAATTTCGGTGGTCAGATGGATGCCAGTCTACAGATTTTGGGGCTGGAGGAACGGCTCTCTGAGCAGACAGAATTGACGATCTACCGTATTTGTCAGGAACTGGTTCAAAACGTCATAAAACATGCAAAAGCCTCCACGCTGCACCTACAGCTGATCAATCACCTAGACAGTATCAACATCACTGTAGAAGACAATGGAGTAGGACTGGATAAGGGAAAAACAGGTTCCGGTTTTGGCCTGCAGGGAATCGAGGCCAAGGTACAAATGCTAAACGGAAACTTTTCCTTAGAAAGTCAGCCAGGAAAAGGTTGTCTGGCTGTAGTGGATATTCCTATAAACCTTTCCTAATAAAGAGTGTATCAAAAGAGAATTATGGAAGGATTAGGCTCTGCTTCGCCAGGTTTCGGCGGATATTGTACTATCAAGTACATTTGGCCATTGGGTTTTAAGTATGGCATGTGTTTTTCTTCCAAACCAGGCACGATCAATCCCTCCTGTACCACTTTACCTTCCTTGGTGGACCTATCATAAATAAACAAATATGTAGTATCCCTGTATCTATAACTGACCAAATAATATTGTTTATAAGCCAATACATTGCTAAGCTGATAAATTTCCTTTTCTCCATCCCAAGCCTCTCTTGAGAGTTCAAACCTTACTTTTGGTAAAATTCCTTCTTCAGCCTTTTTACCGATGACCTTTATAAACTCCCCTTCTTTATTGAACTGCAAAACGCCATTTTGGACATCATCAATATAAAGATGCTCACCTGATACCGCAATATCATTGATGTATTTGATGGTACTCTTATCCGTCAACTCCAATGGAATTTCATTGTAATCACTGACAAAATCATTCAAGGACACTACCTTCTTCTTATCGTGGTCAATGACAATAACAGGTAACGCTTCCCCTGTTTCATTTTTTTCTTGGCACTGGAAAAACATGATGCAGAATGCTAAAAACATTAGGGTAAACCTCATAAGCCGACCAGTTAAAAAGATGATTATGAAACAATACGATTATCCGGAATTGCACCAGTAAATTTATTTCTCACGGATTCCACAGAATTCCACGGAATTATAAAAACCTTTTCTGTGGGTTTCTGTGCATTCTGTGAGAGATGGTCTGCTAACTTCGAGCTAC
>NZ_BAAHAP010000013.1:0-85374 GCF_054777495.1 Echinicola sediminis
CATCTGTCTTGTAATAAAACTATTTTTTTAAAATAAAATCATATAAATAGTAGCATATACTATGCCAGAGGAGGCAAATCAATCAGGTATATTAACCGTTTCGGGCAAGAAATGTTTTGCTGTGCTTATCAGAAATTCAGAGATGTGTCCGTGTGAAAGTGGGTGAGGGGATATGTCAAACTTTTGGCGTAGGGTAGAATAGGTACGTGGGAAGGATCAATTGGTGAAAGTAAGGATAGCGGAGGCTATTTATAAAGTACTTGCCTCAGGCTCAGCCTAAGGATTTCTCCCATGTTTTTGCAGAGGAGAAACGCCGATGATTTGTAATGTTTTGAGAGTTCCATTTTCAGGTTGTCCACGTTTTCCTGAGGGGAAATAACATCCCTCTCCATGCTGTACAGGATGTCTTCAATCTCCTTGGTAGAGGTTTTCAGCCTGTGGGCAATCAAGGCCCTTTCTTCCCTTTGGTACTGGACCATGGATTCAGGTGTGATATGTTTTATGCCCAGGTTAATCAAAGTATTGTTCTGTTTAAAGTACTGTGGGAGGTAAACGGATTTTTTGCCTTCATAGGATTGTTGGTCAAAATCTATGGCCCTGATCCGATAATGTATTTCCTCAAAGTCCGGTGTCACATCGATGACAAAGTTGGAAGAGTGCATGTCTCCAAGCAGTCTTACAAAGCATCTTTCATTGAATTTCACAAACTCTTTGGAGATCCTGATGGGGTTGAGCAAAGGGTCATGGATATGCTGCCGCATAAATTGCTCTCCAGGGATTCCGGCAATGTGCTCCTCTATTAGCGTGTCGCGATAGACCAGGTAACTGATCCTGTTGGGGGAAAGTAAATGTTCGAGTTCCAGTCCATAAACGCGGGAGGCATCCGCCATCTTTACGTAAAAGTAATCAAAGTTGTCATTGATGCGGTTCACAATTCTTACACGGAAAGGCTTGGTGTTACCGTAAGTACAGATATCTACCCTGTCCACATATAGGTGCTGCATCACACTCATATCTCCTTCTGCCTTTAAAATCGCATAGATTTTCCTCAGGTTAAAATGGATGTCTTCCCTGTCCTGTTCGTTATAAAACACGGTTTCCCAAAGGGTATCATTTCCCTTGGAATCATAAAGAGAAATCGAACTGACAAAACGCAAAAGTTCCTTATAGTGTACAGGGATGTCCACTTCCCGGCCGTACTTGATCAGGTACTTTCTTAAGCCTTTACTGATCGGGTAGATATGTTTTTTTTTATCGATCACGGGAGCAAGCTTTCATCTCATTTCAGGCGGTGATTTCCCGCTCTTGTTGCTTTAGCTTCCTTTCGAACAGGAAAGGGCCAAAAGGCAGTACGGAAGCAATCAAGGCCATAAGGGTTCTGCGGAAAGACCATTCCAAAGTGTTTTTGGTAGGGAATACCGCATAGACGTAGGCGATGAACAGGAGTCCATGAATCCATCCCACATATTTGACTGCCAAGGGCATGTCCATGGTGTATTTCAAGGGCATGGCGATAAACAGCAGGATGAGATAAGAAGCTCCTTCGGCAAAGCTGATATATCGGAATAACTTAAGTGTATTGAGTTTTTTTTCGTTGTCCATAATCGGGGCATTTCCAGACAGTAGTCTGAATAGTTATTTACTGATATTAAAAAACACTTGAAGGCTTTTCCAAAGTTTCCTTTTTAGGCCTTCATCATCAAAAATGACAGAAATATCATCGGCAAAAAGGTACTCTACATCCTGATGAGAGGTGATTTCATAGGAGGTTTCTTTGAGTTTTATGATAGGATGGCTCATTCTTCCAAATATCAGCACTTTATGAGGGTTCATTTGGTTAACGGCTCTAGGGTGTAGTTCTTCCAGATGATTGGAAGCAACCAAGGCAATGTCTTTTAATGAATGGGATACTGCTCTCAATATTTTCAGCAAAAAGGTCTTAAGGTCTTCATCCAGTTGCTCTCCTTGATAAACAACCAACAGCCCTTTTTCAAATTCTCCCTCATAGGAAATGGCCATTTCCAAAGCAGCACCATTTTCTTCGGATGCTGTTTCATTCATGGCAATAGGGTTTTCAGAGGGTTCTTCCACTACGCTTTCCTTTTCGGGCAGATCAGCAGTATAGCTTTTGAATTTGTTGGCCAACAACAATTCTTGGGTATCCTCGGGAATAAGAATGATGTCGTCCTCTAAAAACAAGCTTAATTTATTCAAATCCATCTCTTCCATAAGGCTAAAATGAGCAAAAATACCTCACCAAACAAACCTGCTTGGCGCATTTGAGGTAAAAACAGGGATGACCGGCATAACTTGCAAGAATGGGAAATGCAGTTTTATCAAAGCACCGAATGCCCAACTTGCTAAAGCCTTGATCTTTTATTTTTTGGAAGGTGGTAGGCGGTATGTCCGCATTTATCAATCTTTTTTGCCTATGGCTTGTTCCAGTCCAAAGATAGATTTAAGCTCAATGGCATCTTTGGGATCCATTCTTTTGGCCAATACCAGCCTGAGCTGCCTTCTCCTAAGGGCACCATCAAAGAGCTCCAGTTCTTCCGGGGTTTCCGGTTCTAGTTTGGGTATCTCGATGGGCCTGCCATTTTGATCGACGGCCACAAAAGTAAAAAAGGCCCGGTGGGTCTTGGTTTTGATATTGTTGGGGATATCTTCCGCCCAAACTTCAATATAGACCTCCATGGAGGAGTTGAAGGAACGGGTAACCTGGGCTTTTAGAGTAACCACATTTCCTAAGGCAATGGGATGTTGGAAAGAAATGCTGTCTGCTGCAGCCGTGACCACAATGCGGTTGGAGTGCTTCTGGGCAGCTATTGCCCCAACGATATCCATCCAATGCATCAGCTTGCCCCCCATAAGGTTGTTAAGCGTATTGGTGTCGTTGGGCAACACCATCTCGGTCATGATTACTTCAGATTCCTTTACTTTTTTAATTATTCCCATTTATGTCTGTTTTTTACGAAAATACAAAATTGTTTTTTACTTCAATGCTTATAATATTGTTTTTGTGGAATTTTATTTTGAATCCTCCCATCCCTCTTCACCCAAGAGTGGGACAAAAGCGAAATTGCTGTAGGATTCATGGCTTATTTTTTTGTCGGTTTGTTTGATGAACTTGACCATGCGCTGGGTTTTGCGGTCACCGATAGGAATCACCAGGATACCCCCCACCTTAAGCTGTTTGAGCAAGCTGGTGGGCACTACTGGCGCACCGGCCGTGACGATGATTTTGTCAAACGGAGCTTGTTCGGGAAGTCCCAGCGAACCGTCTCCATGATAGAAGTTGACTTTAATGCCGATTTTGGGCAGGAATTTTCTGGTCCTATCATATAGCTTCTTGTTGTACTCAATGGTATGTACCTTGGCTCCCAATAAGTACAGAATGGCTGCCTGATAGCCCGAACCCGTTCCGATCTCCAATACTTTGTCTCCGGGTTGGAGGGCCAGCAGTTCTGTCTGAAAAGCCACGGTGAAGGGCTGGGAAATGGTTTGTCCCTCTCCAATAGGGAAGGCCTTGTCTTCATATGCATGGGAATGCAAGGCACTGTCAAAGAAGAAATGGCGGGGAATGGTACCGATGGCTTTCAGTACTTTTCGGTCCATTATTCCCTTGTCTTCCAGTATTTTTACCAGCGCTTTTCTCTGTCCCTTATGAGAGTAGGAATCCTCTAATTTTAACATACCTGAAGAATGAACTTATTTTTACTTAAACTACTTTTTAATGCTAAGTTAATGGATTAAATGGCTTAATTTTAATTCACAATTGGCAATTTCAGTTATTGCCTGATTTTATGAGCATTAATTTTACACTAAAATATGTTTACAGGAATAGTAGAGTCACTGGGCGAAATCAAGGATATCAGTAAAGAAGGCTCCAATATTCATTTTGATATAGCATCATCCATCACCGGGGAATTGAAAATAGACCAGTCGGTAGCCCATAATGGGGTATGCCTGACTGTGGTAAAAGTAGACGGGGAGATATACCGAGTGACGGCAATCGATGAGACCTTACAGAAAACCAGTCTCAGTGAATGGGAGGTAGGGAAGAAGGTCAATCTGGAGCGTTGTATGCCTGCCAATGGCCGGTTTGACGGGCATATCGTGCAGGGCCATGTGGATCAAGTAGGGACGGTAAAGCAGATTTCAAACCAAGACGGTAGCTGGCTCTTTGATTTTGCTTTCGATGATTCCAAAGGCAATGTGACCGTGGAAAAGGGTTCTATTACCATCAACGGAACCAGCCTGACCTGCTTTAATTCCAAGCCTGGGGCCTTTTCAGTGGCGATCATCCCTTACACTTTTGAACATACCAATTTTCACCAGTTGAAGGTAGGGGATAAGGTCAACCTGGAATTTGATATTGTAGGCAAGTACATCCAAAGGATGCTTAAAGGATACAAAGAATAGCAATTGTTTAATTGTCAGTTCATTCAACGATAAAGTGCCGGTCAGGATAGTACATTAAAATAACTGAATTGTCGTCCAAACCTTTATTCCTCCATTTTTTCTACTTTTCTGATGGCGGTCATTTTGATTTTTACAATCAGCCACCAAGCTAGGGCTCCCGATAGCATGCCTACCAGTGCTCCAATAATAACATCGGCAGGATAGTGAACGCCAAGGTAAATTCTGGAATAAGAGACCACTGCAGCCCAAAGGAACAGCCAGCCAAATCCCTTTACCTTGCGGTGAAAGGTAATCAAAAGGTACATTGCCAAGGCGAAGGTATTGGCAGCATGGGAAGAGGCAAAACCAAACATACCACCGCAATGCCTGTAGTTGTACATCAAACCTTCCCATCTGGCATCATGACATGGTCTGGGCCTTTCAAAAAACGGTTTCATAAAGCCCGAGGTGATCTGATCGCTCATGAGGATGGTCAGAAAGATGCCGGTAAAAACCCATATACTGCCTTTGCCGAGGTTTTTGATGATCAAGTAAGCCAGCAATGCATAAAAAGGTACCCATATCCAGGTGCCCGAAACGGCATACATAATGGGATCCAGCCAGTCCTGATGTAAGGAATTGAGGGACAGAAAAAGTTCTTCGTCCCAGGTTTTTAATAGTTCTATCACAAATTAATCTTTAACCAGTCGATGTCTTTCTTTAGATAACCAAGGGTTTTTTCTTCTGCGGATCCTTGCTCCGGTGTGTTCATGTATTCCCATTGGGCCTGTGGGGGCATGCTCATAAGGATACTTTCCGTGCGTCCGTTGGTATCAAGGCCAAACTTGGTGCCGGCATCCCAGACCAGGTTGAATTCCACATACCTTCCCCGCCTCAATGCCTGCCATTCTTGCTGGGGCTTACCATAAGGGAGCTTAGCATTTTTGGCCATAAAATGACGGTATATTTTGGGAAAAAGATAGCCTATGGATTTGACGAAATCAAAAATGGAAGCAAAGTCATTTTGTTCATCGGCCACCAATCTGTCAAAGAAGATCCCTCCAATGCCACGGGTTTCATTTCTGTGGGGCAGGAAAAAGTAATCGTCAGCCCATTTTTTGAATTTGGGGTAAAATGCCGGATTGAATTGATCGCAGGTTGTTTTCAGCTGTTGATGGAAATAGTGGGCATCTTCTGGAACCACATAATGGGGAGTAAGGTCAATGCCTCCTCCAAACCAATAAGTGCCGTTGCTCATTTCAAAATAGCGGATGTTCATATGAATGATCGGCACCATGGGGCTGTCGGGATGGATGACAATGGAAACACCGGTGGCATAGAAATCAGCATCTTCCAATTGGAGCTTTTTTAGGATCTTTTCTGGTGTGGGGCCATGTACCGCTGAGAAAGCCACTCCTCCTTTTGCGATGATGTTTCCTTCCTTGATGATACGGGTTCTTCCACCTCCTCCGGCTTCCCTTTCCCAAAGATCTTCCTGGAATTTGGCCTTTCCGTCCTCGATTTCCAGCTCACTGCAAATATGGTCCTGAATGCTCTTAAACTCTTCTGAAATCTGTTCTTTACTGATTTTACGCATACTAGTTGGTTGCTTCAATTTTAAAATTAACGGATTAGAAAGGATATCCAATGCCGATATTAAATACCGTTTGCCCTTTTTCCCCCAAGGGGTTCTTAAAGGAAAGTTTGTCCAGAATAAATCGGTCACCCTTTTCTCTGGCAGGGTCGACCGCCTTGACTCCCATGTCCAGCCTAAGTACCAGAAAGTCAAAGTCCATCCTCAGCCCCAGGCCAGTTCCTACAGCAAGCTGGTTGATAAACTGTCCCGGTTTGAACTGGGCCCCCTCTCTGGTAGGATCTTCTTTAAGGGTCCAGATATTTCCTACATCGACAAAGAAAGCCCCATCAAAATAGCCGAAAAGCTCCCTTCTGAACTCAAACATCCCTTCCAGTAAAACCTCCCCGGGCTGTTCATATCGGTAGTCAAAAAAGCCTTCTTCGTTGGTCTCGGGGGTAAATGAGCCCGGGCCGAGTCGACGGGGCTGCCAGGCCCTGATGCTGGTACTACCACCGGCAAAAAAGTACTTTTCATAGGGCAGGACACCATTACTGATCCCATAAGGGACCGCTAGGCCTGCGTTGATCCGATAGGCGAAGGTGCTTTGCCGGCTGAGGGGAATGTACCTTCTGAAATCAGACTGAAATTTAAGGAACTGGAAATACTTCAGACTTCTGTCCTGAAAGGCCGATTCATTCAGGAAATTGATGGAGGTACCGCCACTTTCCATAAACAAACGCCACAGCGATGAACGGTTTCGTTGGAACAGGCCATAGTCATTGAAATTAATGATCACTTGGCCGGAAATACTGCTCACATAAGAAGATTGAAAGGAGTTGATCAGGTTGTTGCCCTGGTTCTGAAGGTCTAAGAGGCGCTGTTCAAATTCCGGGTCCAGATTGGAACGGATAAGGTTGGCATCCAAAGCACTGATGGTATATTGCTGTCTTTGGTTTCTGGTGGCCCAGGTATAGGCCAAAACGGTATTGAAACCTTCACGGACATATTCCGGCCTGTTCACATAGTTATAGCCGACCAAAGCCCTCGTCCGGGGATTGTACCGTCCGAATTGTTCAAGGGCTTTGCGATTAAAGGGAAAGAGGAATTGAGGGAATATTACTGATGCTGAGGTGCTCAGTTCCCTGCTCCTGTATACCCCTCCCTCGGTGGTGGCAGAAGCCACACCTTCAAGTCCTGCCCGGAAGTTGAACTCAAATATCTCAAGCCCCCTGAACAGGTTTCTGTTCCTAAGGGAGTGGCTGAAAAACGGCCCGGGCAGCTGCTCGGTGATGCTGGCACCCAATTGATTGGTGATCTGGAATTTTTCATTGGGCTGGGTAAATATTTTGGCACTGATGGCATTGCCCAGTGTATCAAAGGCTATGTTGACAAAGCGGAAGATGTCCAGGTTGGCCAGCTGCCTTTGGGTTTCCAATACCTCGGACCGGTTATACAAATCGCCTTTTTTAATAAATACCCTGGAACCGATGACCCTTTCGGAATACCTGTCCCTGTACATTAGGTAGCTGATGCCGTTATGTGATTTTCTTATCTTCTGATCCGTTATTACATCGGAGGGGGTGGAGATATGAAAGGTGACAGAGTCGATGGAATAGACTTTATGGTTGTTCGAAAAGGTAGGCTTTCGGATAATCTGTTCGATGGCCACACTTTTCTCCACGGTATCTTTATACACATTGTATTCTATATAAGACTTGCTGAAGGTGTAGTAACCGTTGTCTTTGAGCAGGTCTTCCACCCTTTGCCTTTCCTTGGAGATATTGTCTTGGTTGTACCTCCGGCCTTTTTTGATCAGGTTGGCTTTGTTGTTGGATTCCAAGAGCCGGGAAATATTGGGATCATCTGAACGGGTGAAGATGCTGTCAATCAGGTAGAGGTTATTTTCTTTGACGGTGTAGGTGACAAAAGCCTTTTTCTTTTTCTTTTCTACAGCGGTGGCAACTTTTGCATCAAAAAATCCATGGTTGACCAGATAACTATGGATTTCCTTTTCGGAGGTATAGGTTTTTGAACTGTCATAGATGGTTTTTGGGTTGCCCGTACGCATAAACCAGTTCCCGTAATCCAGCTTTTTGTTCAAGGATTCGATTTGGCTGTTGAGTTTGTAAAATCGCCTTTCTAGCTTGTTTAAATTAGGGTTTTCATTAAGTTGTTCCTCTATTTTGCGTTGTTCTTGAATGAGTTCTTCTTTTTTTTTGGCCAGCTTTGAGCTGTCATAATTGGCTCTGCCAATATTATGGATGATCACGCCCGGAGAAAAGTTGAAGATTGGTACCCTGGTATTGGGGGTTTGTTTGATCAGTTCTCTTAATTTTGTCTCGTTGCTGGCTTGTACTCCTTTCAGGTCAACATCATATACCAGGTACTCTCCCTTCTTTAGCCCTCTGGTAAGCGAGCAGGAGGAGAGGATAAGCACCAGGATAAGAAAGTTTATATATTTGGTTTTATTCACTAGCATTGACCTTAATGATCAGCAAAAATACGCTTAAGTTTATTAAATCCTTACAACAGAAAAAATTCCGTAGACAAGAGAATGCTTTTTTTGTCGAAGGAGCTAAAAATGTAACGGAATTACTCCAGTCAGATTTTGAAGTGAGCCACCTTCTTTACACCGAAAAATTTTATGCATCCCATCATCAGATGGTTGATGCCTTTGAAAGGGAATCTTTTTTGGTAAACACCAGGGCTTTGGAATCCGTGGGGGCTTTCAAAACCAATGAAGAATCTTTGGCGGTGGCCAAGATAAAAGAAAACCGTCCCTTTGAGGTGTTAGAAGGAGAACTTGCCCTGGCTTTGGATGAGGTCAGGGACCCGGGAAATTTAGGCACCATTATCAGAATCGCTGATTGGTATGGGATCAAAAAGCTGATCTTGTCAGAACATACTGCCGATTTTTATAATCCCAAAGTCCTGCAGGCCAGCATGGGCTCTTTTACCAGGGTCGACTTTCATTATACCGATTTAAAAGAATTCCTGAGTAGGCAGAAGCAAAAGGTGTACGGAGCCTTTTTGGAGGGACAAAACATCCATAAAGCGCCTTTGAAGGCCGAAGGGATTATTTTGATGGGGAATGAGTCAAAAGGGATTTCCGAGGAGCTGAGCCCTTTGGTAAGCCACAAAATCACCATTCCGCGTTTTGGTGAAGCCGAATCGCTGAATGTGGCCATTGCCACCGCAGTTATCTGCGACAACTTTAAACGAAACCATTGATTCTTTTTATTCTTTAGAATATGACAAGACTTCGAAAAGTCATTATCAAAGCGGGTATAAATGGTTTTTTCCTTGCTTTGCTGGGAACCATATTATTGGCCAATTTATTCCCTTCTTGGGGCGGGGAAAACAGCATCATTCCCTTTAAGGAAATCACGCATTACGGTGTTTCTTTTATCTTCTTCTTTTATGGAGTGAAAATGGATCCCGTAAAATTAAGGTCGGGGCTGTCCAATTGGAAGCTGCATTTATTGATCCAAAGCACCACCTTTTTGGTGTTTCCTGCAGTGGTTTTATTGGTGAAGTACTTCTTTGGAGCATGGGGGGACTCTAGTGTGTGGTTGGGGGCCTTTTATTTGTCCGTACTGCCTTCTACCGTGTCGGCCTCTGTGGTGATGGTGTCGATTGCGGGGGGGAATATCCCTGCCGCCATTTTCAATGCCAGTATTTCGAGTATTGTCGGTATTTTTGTGACCCCGGTGTGGATGGAGCTGTTTTTGGAGGGAAGTGAAATGAGCTTTGACTTGTTGGATGCTTTTTGGAAGCTGAGCAAACAGGTGCTTTTTCCGGTGGTCGCCGGTTTTCTGCTCCATAGGTTTTTGGGAAAATGGGTACAAAAAAACAACAACATGCTCAAAACCTTTGATCAGGCAATTATTTTGATGATCGTCTTTTCAGCTTTTTCCGCCGCGGCGGAAAGAGGGATGTTTGATGGCCAGAAATGGGACTTTTTGTTGACCTTGGGAGGGATGATGCTTTTGCTGTTTATGGCCATGGCAGCCTTGATGTTTGGTATAGGCAAACTGCTTGGTTTCAGCAGAGAAGATCAGATTACGGTGCTGTTTTGCGGCTCCAAGAAATCACTGATCCAGGGAGCAGCCATGGGAAAAGTGCTATTCCCCGATCCGGTGATTTTTGGGGTGGTGCTGTTGCCCTTAATGCTATACCATGCCCTTCAGCTGGTCTTTGGGAGCATGATCGCCCAGCAGTTGGCAGAAAGGTACAAAGAGGCAGAAGGTAGTTGGTCCTCGGGTAAGTAAGGGGATGGATAAATCCTGTTGGGCCAAGGGGAAGGGGTAACAATTTAATCTATTGTTATCATGGACACTGGATAGTATAATTGAAAACCGTAAAAATAGAAAGCCCAATCAAATTCTAAGGGATTGAGGGTGCTGGTCTTCCGCTAAAACAGGAAAGGTACTAAGAGGTTTAGAGCCGATATTCCCCTTTACTTGCTTAGAACCTGTTAGTTCCTCATGATCTTAATTGGCTTTTTATGTTCAGCAGTTGGAATAGTTTGAAAATATTCTGTGGTTATTAGAGGTTTACAGGGCCAATTTTCAAGCTTATTGAAATAGTTTAGGTAAACCGTGTCTAGTGAAATTGTATAGTAGCCACCAGTTCCTCCATTACCAAGTTCCAAATAAAAATCTCCGTTTTTGTAAAGAACCACTTGTTGCACACCAACTACTAAACCGTTTTGGACGGAATATTCAACTGTTCTGTTCTCGCATGAAATCAAGTTACCACACAGGCAAATTATTAGAATTATTGATTTGATTTGAACGTCCATCATTCGTGCTCGATTCAGTAGTTCACAACCTTAATTTTTCGTATTCAAGTATCAATGGTCCAGAATCTATCCAGCATCGTGACGTTCACAAATAATATTTTAGACTTGAATTGCTCTGACTCGAAGGTTTTCTGAGTAGTTCAATCATCTATTTAGGTAATTTTATCCAAATCCACTGCTGTGACCAACATTGAACCTTTATTCATCAGAATACTTGGTTTTAAGCCCCTTTTATCAACTTAATTTCATCTGCTAATACAGGGACATTATTTTGAATTATACCCCAAATCATTTCAGGTTCTACAGAATCATATGCATGTGAAATTATATTTCTTAGACCTATAATTTTCTTAGCTGAAGATATATTAGCATTAGGTTCAATCTCAATTATCTTTCGAATGGCTTCTCCTATAATTTCCAGCTCTCTTTACACAGCTCTTTGTAAGATGATATCTTGGCTGAATTTATAAAAGTTGTTTTGAGTTTTTGATTTAATGGATTCAATCTCCTCAATCACGCTTTCTATATCTAGAATGTATTTAAGGAGTTTAGGCTGCATATAAATCAATTTTAGATCGGTAGATTTCATCTTTGAGAACAGGGTTCTTCAACGATTTAATAGAAACTAGGTCAATTTTTCTATTTAAAATATTCTCTAAACCTTCTAATAATGAAAAATAGTTGTCAGCATAATCTAAAACATCGATTTCATTCGAAAACTGCACGAGAAAGTCAATATCGCTATCTTCATTCATAGATTCTTTCGCCGCAGATCCAAATAATGAAATGGATGCCACCCCATGTTTTTTACATAGTGCTATAA
The DNA here is from genome assembly GCF_054777495.1 of Echinicola sediminis. Lineage (NCBI taxonomy): Bacteria > Pseudomonadati > Bacteroidota > Cytophagia > Cytophagales > Cyclobacteriaceae > Echinicola > Echinicola sediminis. The sequence continues at coordinate 11,605 of NZ_BAAHAP010000013.1, forward strand.
TTTCCTCCAGTTTATTTTGTACTAAATCAACCATACTATTCAAATATAATCGAAATTTTGGATTTAACCTTTGTTCTATCACTATGGCACCTAACGCTGTAACGACGCTCCATAGCGCTTAACATATCCCTTATTTTTTCATCTAAGGTAATAGTTTATAGGTTGTCAGGAAATCAACAAGCCGTTTTCCTGATATCCAAAAAGAAAGCAATCTATAAAAACGAACTGTCTTCTGATGCTTCGGCAATCATCTTTTCGGCTACTTCCTTGCCCAAGTAGCGGTCTATCAGGTCATGACCTAGATAAAGCAAAGGAGTAAGGATAATGGCTACCGAAAACTTATAGATATAATTGATGATACCCACTGCGATCAACTGCTCTATGGACCAGTTTCCAAATACATAAAAGGCTATTCCCAAAACGACAAAGGAGTCGATAAACTGGGACACCAAAGTGGAGCCGGTGGCCCTCAGCCAGATCATTTTGGCGCCGGTGATTTTACGGAGTTTTTGGAAAACGAAGACATCAATCAGCTGTCCCAAAAGAAAGGCGGTCAGCGATCCAATGATGATGCCCAAGCCTTGCCTAAAGATGGTGTCGAAAGCGTATTCAATATTAAAGGGGTTTCCCGAAGGATCTGGGCTGTTCACTTCCAGCCAGAAATCCGCTGGGGGCAGCAGGGTGACAATGGTGATGAAGATAAAAACATAGGCAATAAAGCCGGCAGTAAGAAAGCTGATTTTCCGCACCCCTTTTTTGCCAAAATACTCATTGATGATATCGGTGGTGATGAACACTACCGGCCAGATCACCGCTCCCGCAGTGAGGTTAAAGTCCAGGACATATTCCCCGAAAAAGGTCCAATTTGCAGGCGGAATACCCAGGGTGGCCTCGCCTGAAAATATCTTGACTCCTATGATCTCGGCCAGAATGGCATTGGTGAGGAAAATGCCGCTAAGGATAATAAAGAGCGTGGTTTTTTTGTTATGGAATTTTCGGTCAAAAGCTGTATCCATATAGTATGTTATAAAGAATAAGTTTCTCCTTCGATGCTTAGGTGGCTATTGGTAAAAATACTTTCAGCTTCCATGTGCAAGGCATCCAGTTCCGCATATCGGGTGGAATAATGTCCCAATAGTAGCTTCTTTACATTGGCTTCCAAAGCAATGGTGGCGGCTTGTTTTGCCGTGCAATGGTAGGTGTCTATGGCTCTTTCCAGCTCGGTTTCCATAAAGGTAGCTTCGTGATAGAGTAGGTCTACCTCACGGACATATTGGACCAGTTCAGGGTCAAATTTGGTGTCAGAGCAAAAGGCATATTTTCTCCTTGGCTGTCTAGGGTGGGCAAAATCCTCCACGGAATATACCACGTGACCTTTAGCATCGGTAAAGTCCTTGCCGTTTTTTAAGGTATTGATGGCTTCCACACTTAATTTATGCTCTAGCAGTTTTTCCTTGATGAGGTTTCTTTGCCTTTCCTTTTCGATAAAATAAAATCCTGTGCAGGGCAGTCGGTGCTGCAGCGGAAAGCTAAATACCTGAAAGCGCTTAGCGTCCAATAATAATACCTGCTCGGAGGGATTGGTAGGCACAAACCGTAAGGGATAGCAAAGCCGGGTGTTACCGTAGCGCAGTTGGGTCGTGATGATTTCATCCAGACCACGAGGACCATAAATGGTCAGAGGTGCTTGCCGTTTGTTTAAATGAAAAGTGGAGATCACTCCCATTAATCCCAGGTAGTGATCTCCATGTAAATGCGATATGAAGATATGGTTGATCTTGGATGACCTTACCTTATAGCGCTGTAGTTGAATCTGAGTGGCTTCCCCACAGTCAACCATCAGCAGTTCGCTGCCTATGGTGACAATTTGGGAAGTTTGGTGCCTGTCATGCGCGGGAACCGCCGAGTTGGAGCCTAAAATGGTAACCGAAAATTCCAATTTTAGTTTTCCTCTTCTTCCTTACTTCCGTCTATTTCATGCATAAAGATGGCATCGGCGGCCTCCTCTTGGGATTCCACAACATTCAATACCTTGTCCAGCATGGATATTTTGATCAGTTTGGTCACGTGCTCCTGGGGAGCTGAAATCACGAAAATCCCTCCGTTTTCACTGAAGGTCCTATGTCCTACCAATAGGGCGCTCAATCCGCTGGAATCGGCGTATTTTACATGGCTCATGTCCATGATCAGGTTATGGTAACCTTCTGCATTGACGGTCAAAAGCTCGGATTTCAATACGGGGGACAGGGTGGAGTCCAACTTTTCCTCTTGCAAGGTGAAAATCACGTATTGCTCTTTTTTATCTACTGTATATTTCATGGTTTAGAGTTTAAATGGAGGCACTGTTATTTGGGCCTCCTTTGGTAATCGTCTAGGGAGTTTAGATATTTTCTTCTATCGCAGTCTTGATCCGCTCCATCATCTTGCTGTTGTCTGCTTTGACAAAGCTTTCTCCAGTTATTTTCTCATACAACTCAATATAGCGTTCTGAGATATCATTTACAATTTTATTAGGCATATTGGGCACTGTTTGTCCCTCTTTTCCCTGAAAATTGTTGGCAATCAGCCACTGTCTTACAAACTCTTTGGAAAGCTGCTTTTGGGGATGGTTGTTCTTTTGATTCTCCTTATAGCCCTCCGCATAGAAATAGCGGGAGGAGTCCGGAGTGTGTACTTCATCGATCAGCAGGATTTCATCGTTGTATTTTCCAAATTCATATTTGGTGTCTACCAGGATAAGTCCCATTTCTTCGGCTATCTCTGTTCCTCTTTCGAACAGCGCCCTCGTATATTTTTCCAAAATAGCGTAATCTTCTGCGCTTACGATACCTTTGGCCAGGATGTCTTCACGGCTGATGTCTTCATCATGGCCTTCATCGGCTTTGGTGGTAGGGGTAATGATCGGAACAGGGAGTTTGTCATTTTCTTTTAGGCCTTCTGGCAATGATACACCGCAAAGGCTTCTTTTGCCCTCCCTGTATTCTCTCCAGGCATGACCGGCAAGGTAGCCTCTGATCACCATCTCTACTTTAAAAGGTTCACATTTTTTCCCGATGGTGACATTTGGATCAGGAGTGGCCAAAACCCAGTTAGGGACAATGTCCGCAGTAGCTCTAAGGAATTTGGCGGCAATCTGATTCAGCACCTGGCCTTTGTAAGGAATAGGGAGGGGCAGTACCACATCGAAGGCCGAAATTCTATCCGAGGCAACAATGGCAATTTTTTCCTCAAACATATAGACGTCCCGTACTTTTCCTTTGTAAAAACCGGTTTGATTGGGGAATTCAAATTGAGTCTCTTTTATCGCTGTATTCATGACAAAGCTTTTTGTCCCATGTCTCACTGGGGGTGCCCAGCTTTTATGAGTTTGATGATTTTAAAATTGAATTAACAAAAATAGGATTTAGCCCGATTTTAACCTTTTTTTCTTCCTAAAATTATTCGACTAATTTGCCTTCTTTGTTATAAAATTCTGTTTTAATGAGCTTTTCTTCTTGGTTATAATAACTCCATTCCCCTGACTTTTTGTTAAATGAATAGTTGCCTTCCACCATAAGACAGCCATGGTCATCGTAGCTTTGGTAGGGGCCGCTTTCCCAATCCATATCATAAGTGCGGAGGGATTTCAGCTCCCCATTGGGATGGTATTCTTTCTCTTCGCCATGCTTTTTGCCATCGATAAAATTTCTTTCCAACAGGAGTTGCCCCCTTTTGCCAAAGCGTTGGTAGGTGCCGTTCCATTTTCCCATTTGGTAAGGAATGGCTTCACTTTTATTGCCGTTCTCATCATAAATGATAACGGTCCCATCAGGGAGTCCTGCGACAAACCGGACTTCCTTTAGAAGCTGGCCGTTTGGATGATAAAAAGTGTGCTTTTTAACCGTGCCCTCATTGGTATACTCGACGACTTCGGATTTTTGATCGGTAGGGTAGTAAAGTGTCTGTGTTTTGACCGGTTTCCCTTTTTTGTACTCTGCAGTTTCCTTTAAGTTACCATGATCATAATAGGAATGGAAAATACCTTCTGGCCGTCCCTTTTTGAAATGACCCTTTTGGGCAATAGTCCCATTTTCATGATAAAGCAGGTATTCACCGTCCTTTAGCCCCTTGGTATAGACGGACTGTTCTTTGATCTTGCCAGACTTAAAGTAGGCAGATAAAGCGCCTTCCAGCTGACCTGCATCATAGTTTTCGATGGATTTGAGCTGCCCATCATCATAGAAGCTTTTAAATTGTCCCTCCAAAATGCCGTTTTCATAGTGGGAGAGGGTCATGATCTCCCCATTGGGGTAATATTCTCTATTTTCCCCTTGGGGAATACCCGATACAAAATTTGTTATCATCTTGACGTTTCCATCGTCAAAATAAGTGGTCATGTTTCCTTGAAGAAGGTCATTCTCAAAGTGAGCTTTCTGAATCAGCTGTCCCTCTTTATTGTAAGAGAGGACGGGACCATGTCTCAGGTTATTTTTATAGGATACCGTTCTTAAGGTGTCTTTGGTGACCGGATAAAAATAGACAAAGAGGCCTTCTTTTTTGCCGTCGACGAACTGCCCGGTAGTTTGGACCGATCCATCTTCATAAAACATGGTGTAGGGGCCGCTTATTTGGTCACCGTTTTTTTGGTAAACTTCTTTTAAAAGGTTTTTATCTTCATCATAATAGGTTTTGATGGTTTCCTGGCAATAACCCTTGATTATGGCAAGCACAAGGGAAAATGTCAGCAGAATAGTTTTAATGTTCATGAAGCACTGATCTGTTAAAACTTGGGCTAAGTTAGCTTTTCGATAACCATGGCAGAGGCCCCGCCTCCGCCGTTGCAGATGCCCGCTACACCTATTTTACCTCCTTTTTGGGCCAAAACGGAATGTAGCGTGGTCAATATTCTTGCTCCCGAGGCACCCAATGGATGACCTAAAGAGATGGCACCACCAAAGACATTGAGCCGGTCGGGGTCCAGTTTCAACTGCTCTTGGTTGGCCAGCGCCACGGCAGCAAAAGCTTCGTTGATTTCATAGAAGTCGATGTTCTTTTCACTTAAGCCTGCATTTTTGATGGCTTTGGGAATGGCCAGGGCAGGGGCAGTGGTAAACCAAATCGGATCCCTGGCTGCATCTGCAAAGCCCAGGATTTTGGCGATAGGCTTCAGTCCAAGCTCTTGGGCTTTTTCTTTGCTCATCAGTACCAGGGCCGAAGCGCCATCATTCATGGTAGAGGCATTGGCAGCAGTGACGGTGCCTTCTTTATCAAACACGGGCCTTAAAGTGGGGATTTTTTCAAAGATGACGTTCTTGTATTCTTCGTCCTCATCAATCAGTAGGGCTTCCCCTTTACGTCCTTTAATCTCCACGGGGATCACCTCTTCTTTGAAATGGCCTTTTTTCCATGCTTCAGCAGAACGCTGATAGGATTGGATGGCATATTGGTCCTGTGCCTCCCTGCTGATGTTCATGTGCTTGGCCGTATTTTCTGCACAGTTGCCCATGGGGAAATTGTAATATACCTCGTGCAATCCGTCCTTGGCCAGGCCGTCGATAAACTCACCATTACCGAATTTGTACCCAAAGCGAGCCTTGGGGATATAATAAGGAACATTCGACATGCTTTCCATACCTCCAGCGACGATGACATCATTCTGTCCGGTCATGATGGACTGGGCGGCAAACATGACGGACTTCATCCCCGAAGCGCATACCTTATTGACGGTAGTACAGGGAACATTATAATTGATACCTGCTCCCAAAGCAGCTTGTCGGGCAGGGGCCTGTCCGAGGTTTGCAGACAGCACGTTGCCCATGATCACCTCTTCGACAGTCTCCGGTGCTATAGCTGCCTTTTTGAGTGCAGCTCTGATGGCATTTGATCCGAGTTCTATGGCTGAAAGACCTGATAACTTACCTCCAAAACTTCCTAGAGGAGTTCTTACTGCGGAAATGATATAGACTTCTTTCATTTGGGTTTATGTTTGGGTTAGGATAAAAATACGTGTTTTTACCAGTCCGGAAGACTTTTGTCCGGCCTTTTGGTCGGTTTTTTTCTCGTTTGCTGGATGTACTGCATTTCAGCGTTGTTCATGGCATCCAGGATTTGTTGGGCCTGTTCCGGGGAAATGTTCATCTGCTGCAATTTCTGCTTGAGCTCTTCCATGGCTTTTTGGCGTTCGGTCAGGTCACTTTCCTGAGTGGATTTTTCGTCCATAGGCTCTTCCCGGTTTGATTTTTCTCCCCGTTTTTCATCCATTTTGTCCGACTCCTGGGCACCATCTTCTTGGGTCTGCTCTTCACCTTGCCCGTCTTTGGATTCTTTTTCCTGTTGCTGCTGATCCTGCTGTTGCTGGTCCTGGTTTTTTTCCTGATCCTGCTGCTCTTGGTTTTCCTTTTCCTGATCATCCTTGAGCTTTTCCTTTAGGGCGTTCAGCTTGGGGTCATCGGGGTATTTTTGCAGCCCTTCACTGAGTGTTTGGCCCAATTTGCCATAGTCGCTGTTTACATATTCCTTGGCAGCTTGGTTAAAATAAGTCATGGCCGTTTGGGCATCAGCAGCGGAAGTCCCTAAAACGATTAGGAAAAGGGTTGCGGAAAAGATGTATAGATTAATTTTCATTGATCTCATTGATATCGCCTAGGTTCTTTATAAACTCTTGATAGTGGGAAACAGTTTCATCGATTTCAAGGGCTTTGTTCATAAGGTCCAGTGCCTCCTTGAATTTGAACTGATCCACCAGCTGATCTGCCTGTCCTTTCATGCGCTTGGCATAGTTGGAAGGCTCGGGCTTGTCCTGATCTTGGTCGTCCTGCTGGTCCTTTTGCTGATCTTCGTTGTCTTCCAGCCAGCGGGCCAACAATTCATAGTTGTACCGGGCGATTTCATTGGAGGGATCTTTGATCAAGGCGGCTTTGAAGGCTTCAAGCGCTTCCTGGTATTTTTCTTCGCGGCCAAGAAGTACGCCGTTTTGATTGGAAGCTGATGAGGCTATGTTTTTCTTCGAGGAGCCTGTCAACTCCATGAACTTTTGCTTTGCATCCTCCTCCTGTTCGTTGAACTGATAGCTGAGGGCAAGGTCAAAATGGACTTCTTCCTCATTGATGCCGTATTCATTTAATAAGGCTAGGTGCTGCCTGACAGCTTCTTCGTAATTGGCTTCGGTATAATTCCGGGCCGCCAGGTCGATAGCATTGTTCCTTTCGGAAATTTGGCTCCAAGAAGTGGGGATGAGTAGAAAAGTAGTCAGGATAATTTTATTCATAGCAAACACAGGCTTTCTGAAGATTACATACTGATGGTTCGCAATGGAAGGATCATGTCCAAAAGGGCAAGTCCAAAAGCAACCAACAGGAAGAAGAAATATTTGTTGGCTGAGGCTTCCACAGTTCTCGAGCCGGTTAAGGTCCCTTCGATTTTTTCAATGGCAGAAATCAATTGAGGTACTTCCTGAATTTCATCACTGATCTCAAAATACTGGCCATTGGTTTCATTGGCAATTCTTTTTAGCGTATTGGTGCTCAGTTTACTCACTGCCGGGCTGTTGGTAGCCTCGTCCATTATGATCCCATTACCTTTTGGGATGGTGCTGCCTTTGGCAGTTCCTACCCCCAAACTGAAGACTCTGATGCCTTCATCAGTCAGTTCATTGAGGATGTTGTCCAGATTATCCCCAAAGTTTTCCCCATCACTGATCAGTACAATGGATTTTGACTTGGGATCTTGGTTTTCATCGGAGCGGAACTTTTGTGAGGCCAATGCCAAGGGGGCGGCAATGTCGGTGCCATAATTCGGTACCAATCCGGTATTCAGGCCATCAAGGTGGAGCTGCAAGACATTCTGGTCAAAAGTCAAGGGGCACTGGATAAAGGCTTCCGAACTGAAAATGATCAGGCCTATCCGGTCGGTACTGAAATTTTTGATCAGGTTTTTCAATTCAAACTTAACCCGCTGCAACCTGGAGGGGCCGATGTCCTCAGCATTCATGGACTGGGAGAGGTCAATGGCCACAAAGATGTCCTTTCCTTCCTGCTTGATCTCTTTGGTGGCATTGCCCACGGATGGGCCGGCAAGTGCCACCAAAAACAAGAGGAAGTACGCCAACCGAAGCCCCATTTTCATGAGCAGACGGTGTTTTTTGACTTTCAACTTTTTGTTGATAAGATAGAAACGGAAAAGATAGACCGAATACAGCAATGTGAAAACCACTGCCAAAATTACTAGTAAAGTAACATTAGGATATGCCCAAATCATGCCTTGAAATTAGGAATTTTAATTCAAAACGAAAGAATGGCCGCTAAATTATTACAGCGAAGCTAGACAACCAAAAATAGTCTCCAAGATGAACTTATTATCCCTTTGGAGGAGGTAAATAATACCAATAATTTCATTATCTTAATGATCAGTTTGTAATTGGGGTAATGGTCTCGGCGGCTACTTTTAACCCGAAATATACATTAGCGTATGTGTTACGGACTTAAAATGCTTTATAATCAGTCACTTTACTGCTGTTTTCTTGCATTTTCGGCCCTTCCTGGCAGTCGTCGGGACAGGCTCCTACAATCGCTAATGAATATCCGGGTTTAAGATGATAGCTGAATTTTTGCCCATATTAACGCGTTAAATGAAGTTCACCCAAATTAGCTTGTTTTTTTTCTCGGCCATGCTAGTAACTTTCCTTCAGGGAAGGGCTCAGCAGCTATTGCTGATCAAAGGGGTGGTGAGTGATGCGGAAACTTCTGAAAAGCTTTCAGGTGCTGCAGTATATTGGGAAGGAAGAGAAAACGAAGGAGTGATCAGCGATCTGAAAGGGGAGTTTTGGCTAGAGGTGGAAAAGCTTCCCGTCAATTTGGTGGTTTCTTTTATCGGATATGAGAAAAAGATCATTCAGCTCAGCAATCCATCCATTGGGGATCCTCTTGAAATCCAGCTTCAGGCAACCGCGCAAAGTCTGGCGGAGGTGGTCATTGAAGGAGGAAGGGAAATGTCGATAGTGGAAAGTGTGGCCATGGGGAAAAGTAAACTGGATATGGGAACCTTGAGCAATATACCCTCGCTATTTGGGGAGGTGGATGTGCTGCGAAGTTTACAGTTGCTTCCGGGAATTCAAAATGCCGGAGAAGGATCGACGGGACTTTTTGTCAGAGGAGGTTCCTCGGACCAAAACCTGGTTCAGCTGGATGGGGCCCCCGTTTATAATCCCTCGCATTTTTTCGGTTTCTTTTCGGTATTCAATCCGGACGCCATTGAAGAGGTGGAATTATATAAGGGAAACATTCCGGCTACTTTGGGTGGGAGGCTTTCATCCGTAGTGGATTTGAAAATGAAAGAAGGCAATACCGAAAGATTACGAGGAAAGGGAGGTATAGGCACCATCAGCTCTAAACTTGCACTGGATGGGCCATTGTTTTCGGAGAATTCTTCCTTTATGCTTTCTGGCCGGAGGACTTATGCGGATATGTTTTTAAAGCTGTCCAATAATGAGGATATCAAAAATAATAAACTTCACTTTTTCGATCTGGGAGCCAAATTGACATTTCGGCTTTCCGAAGATGATAAGCTGTCCCTATCCTCCTACAACGGGCAAGATTACCTTAGAGCAGGAGATTTATTTGGTTTCGGCTGGAAAAACTGGATTAATACAGTGGTATGGAACAAGACCTTAGGGGAACAGGCTCATTTGGACCTGAATGGCTATTATTCAAGGTACAGTTATCTCATTCATATTATGGATGAAGAAAATGGTTTTAAATGGAACAATTTGATATCTGAAGGAGGGCTAAGAGGGGTTTTGGGGCTTAGGCCTTTGGATAACACACTTCTTGAGATGGGTTTTCATTCGAGGGTTTATCATTTTTTTCCCGTGGACATGGAGGCTGACCCCGGAAGTAAGGTGGAGCCGGTAAATACCCATCCCAAAAACGCCCTGCAAAATGATGTGTTTATTTCAGCAGAGATTGACCTTAACCAGCGTTTAAAATTAGAAACCGGCTTAAGGTGGAGCTTATATCATCAAGTAGGAAGAGGGGTGAGGTATATCTATGAGCAAGAGCCTACCGATCAGCCAGAGGGTATTGTGGACACGGTTTACTATGACCGGCTGAAGTCCATTAAATTTTATAATGGTTTGGAGCCAAGATTGGCATTGCGTTATAGAATTTCCGATCATTTGTCCTTCAAAACAGCCTTTAACAGGAATTTTCAGTACCTACAAGTGGCATCCAACAATTCTGCGGGCCTTCCGATCGATAGATGGGGCTTGGCCAATCATGACCTTCCCCCAGTGAGGGTGGATCATTTTTCGGCAGGACTTTATAAACTCCTAAAAGAAGGGACCTGGGAGGCTTCTATTGAAGGATACTACAAGGACTATAAGGATATTATTGATGTAAGGCCGGGAGGGGATGTGCTTTTTACGGACAATATTGAAGCACAGGTTTTACTGGGGGATGCCTGGGCTTTCGGGGGAGAATTTCATTTAAAAAAGAAAAAAGGAAAAACCACGGGATGGTTGGGATATACTTATTCCAGAACTTTTCGGAAAGTACAGGGTATAAGTGAGGGCGAGGCCTATAATCCAAGGTATGACAGGCCCCACGATATTTCCCTGGTGTTGCACCACGAATTCAATGAGCGGCTATCCTGTAACCTGACCTTTGTCTATGCCACAGGCCAGGCAGTGAGCTTTCCCATCGGGGCGTACCATGTGGACAATCAAGAAATTCCTCTTTATGGCCCTAAAAGAAACAAAGACCGCTTTCCTGATTATCACCGCGCGGATGCATCTGTAACCATTAAGAGTAAAGATAAAGGCAAAAACTGGCGTAGCAGCTGGAATTTTAGTATTTACAATCTGTATGGAAGAAAGAATCCCTATTCCTATCAGTTCATAGATATCGTGAACAATGATATCAATTACGATTCCTCTTCTGGAGAACCGGTTTACTCTCGAAGGCCTGGAGTGATAAAGACCTATTTGTTCTCCTTTTTACCATCTATCTCTTATGCATTTGAGTTTTGATTTTATGAAAAGGATTTTACTGATCTGTTGGATGGCTATTATGTTTTTTTCCTGTCAGGAAGAAGTTATGCTGGAATTGGATAGGACTGAGACAATTCCAGTGATAGAAGCTTACTGGACGGATAATAGAAGTTTTAACCAAGTCCGGATTACCCAAAGCAAGGATTATTATGATTCTTCCAATTTCAAGACCATAAAGGATGCGGAAGTCTATGTGGTACACCATGAAAGGGAATCCACGATAGACTTTCAATATTCCAACCAAACCGGCTCCTATCTTCCTGTTAAAAATATTACAGGAAGGCAGGGGCAGCATTATTCTCTTCATGTAATTATAGGAGAAAACCATTACCGGTCTGACGGGGTCATGCTAGAGGCTCCCACGATCGATAGTCTGACCTGTAGGTACAAAGAAAAGAGTTTATTGCAATCTGCAGGGTATTTTATAAAAATACATGGAAAGATTCCCTTTGAAAGGGACAATTATTACCGTGCCCGCGTCATAAGAAACGATACACTGCTGAACAGAAGGGATGACTACCTGCTTTTTGACGATACCTTCGGTTCTTCCATTTTGGAAGAAGGCTTTGAACTGGGGATTCCTTTTAGACATGGGGATGAAGCCCGGGTGGCCTTGTTCAGGCTCAATAAGAGTGCTTACGATTATTTACAGGAGTTGTTGGGGCTGCTTTTCAATGATGGGGGGCTGTTTACTCCGGTACCCCAAAATCCCCCAAGTAATTTTGAAGTAGTGGAAGGAGAGGGAATGGTATTGGGTTATTTTATGGTGGCCCCGGTTTTATCTCGATCATTAACAATAGAATAATGGTGAAATGGCCTTAATGGGTGCTTTTTAAATGTCACTTTGTGATTTTTTTGTATTTTTATGCCTTGAATCTCAGGTTTTGGGATGCGAGAACCAATTTACAAGAATTTATTTCAGCCTCATGGTATTGCAAATCAATCCCTTATGGGGGTGTGGGAAATGGGGTGGTTTAGTTTAAAATAACTCCATCATTGGACGAGTCACAGAAGAAATTTATTGAAATTAAAAAAGTAATCAGGGACAAGAACCCTGCATTGCTAAAGTGGGTTCCGGGTTTTGTTGTAAACTATATCCGCAGGATAGCTCATGAAGATGACATCAACCGGATAATGGCCCGATGGGGGCATTTGCAGGGACTTGAATTTGTCAATGCACTGATCGAAGAATTCGGCGTGAACATAGCACTAAAGGGGACAGAAAATATCCCTTTGGAAGAAAGTGTGATATTTGCTTCCAATCATCCGTTGGGAGGACTGGATGGAATCGCTTTTATGTACGCCATCGGTCAGTACCGTCAGGACATCAGGTTTTTGGTAAATGATATTCTGACCAATATCAAAAACTTTGAGCCCCTGTTTATTCCTGTCAATAAGCACGGTAGCCATGGTCGACAGGCTGCCAGGCTGATAGAGGATACCTATGCAGGCGATAATGCCGTGTTGGTTTTCCCAGCAGGACTGGTGTCCAGAAAGCAAAAAGAAGGTATTAAAGACCTGGAATGGAAAAAGAGTTTTATCTCCAAAGCCAAGAAATACAAGAAGAACGTCGTGCCTGTCTATATCAACGGGAAGAACTCTTCATTCTTCTATAATTTGGCCAACCTACGTAAAAAAGTAGGGGTCAAAGCAAATATTGAGATGCTCTATTTGGCTGATGAAATGTTTGGCCAAAAGAACAAAAAAGTGACTATACATGTAGGAAAACCCATTTCTTACAAGTATTTTGATGAATCAAAAAGTGAAAAGGACTGGGCTGAGGAGGTTAAAAACATGGTTTATTCCTTAGCCACAGAAAGTTAAGTTTTTATGCAAGAAATTATTGTCCCAGTAGATAAAGAAATTTTAAAGAGGGAGTTGACACCTGAGCGGTTTCTTCGACATACCAACAATGGGGAGAACCAAGTCTATCTGGTAAACCATCACAATTCACCCAATGTGATGAAAGAAATTGGTAGGCTGAGAGAACTTACCTTTCGTGGAGCAGGTGGAGGCACCGGCCTTCCACTGGATATTGATGAAAATGATACCTGTGAGAACTGCTACGAACAATTGATCGCCTGGAACCCTGAAGAGGAGGAAATCATCGCCGGTTACCGCTTGATTGACTGTAAAAAAGCAGGGTTCAACCCTCATGGTGAGATCAATTTATCCACGGCCCATCTTTTTAAATTTACCGATAAGTTCAAAGCGGACTATTTGCCTCATACCATTGAGCTGGGCAGGTCTTTTGTCCAACCAAAATATCAGCCAAGAAAAGACAACCGAAAGGGGGTATTTTCCTTGGATAACCTTTGGGATGGACTGGGGGCAGTAGTGGTCTTGCATCCGGAAGTTAAATACTTGTTTGGTAAAGTAACCATGTATCCCCATTTCAATGCTGAAGCCAGGGATTTGCTGCTTTATTTTATGAACTATTATTTCCCTGACAAAGAACATTTGGTGGAGCCTATCAACCCATTGGCCTACAAAACGGATGTTTCAAAATTCAATGGTCTTTTTGAGGGTAAAGACTATAAAGAAGGCTACAAGGAACTCAACACCCGTGTGAGGGCTTTAGGTGAAAATATACCGCCACTGATCAATACCTACATGAACCTTTCCCCAACAATGAAGACTTTTGGTACGGCCATGAACAATGAATTTGGAGCTGTGGAAGAAACGGGTATCATGATTACGATTGCCGATATATACGAGAGTAAGAAACAAAGGCATATAGAAACTTACGAGCGGGATAAATTTTACGATAAGAAGGTAGAAGAGTAGGTGCCAAAAAAAACGATTAATTAAAAAGACCATTGAAATTCACTTCAATGGTCTTTTTTTGCTTATAAGCATGAACATCTATTTTTGGCAAGTCAGCCAGCCAACTTTCTAATCAGTCCACCAAAAATCGGCCCATGAAAAGGATAGACTGCATACCAATAAAGTCTCCCCCAAAGCCCTTTTGGCCGAAAACTGGCCGTTTGGGTGAGTGTGCCGTTTTCTATTTTGAATTCCAGCCAGGCATCACCAGGAACTTTCATTTCCGCATACAGTAGGAGGCGTTTTTCCTCTTTTTCAGCATAAAGCACCCTCCAAAAATCGACCGCATCGCCTGCAGAAATAGTGTGTACCTGCGTTCTGCCCCTTCTTAATCCTACACCTCCGACCAGTTTGTCCATAAAGCCACGGATGCCCCATAGCCAGTCGCCATAATACCAACCGGTATGGCCTCCTATCTTCCAGATTCTGTCCATACATGCAGCTTCGTCTTTAACAGGGATAGACCTTTGGTCCTTTAAGCAACCATATTGGGGAACTTGGATAAACTCCGAGATATTTTGTGTGAAACGCCCGCTGACCAGTGAGTCTTTCCAGCTGGAAACTACTTCATGGGTTTCTATTTTTGCAAAGGCCCGGCTTAAAGCGGTCTGGTAATCAGCCGGCTCAATGCCCAGCTTTTCGGCCAATTGGTTCGGTTTGCAGACTACTTCCACCTTCATGCTGTCCACTAAGGCAACAGCAAGTTTGTAGCTGGTGCTGGTTACAAAGAACAGCCAGTAGGAGGACAGCCTTGGAGTCATTACAGGGACGATAAAGATTTTTCGATTTAGTTGCCTGTTTTTGGCATAGCCCAAAAGCATTTCTTTATAAGTCAAGACATCGGGACCTCCAATATCAAAATGCCGGTCATAAGCGTAAGAATTGAAAAGGGACAAATTAAGAAAGCTGATCACATCACGAATGCCGATAGGCTGGCATTTGGTATTTAGCCATCTGGGCGCGATCATCACCGGTAACTTTTCCACAAGGTCACGGATAATTTCAAAGGAAGCGCTTCCGGAGCCAATGATAATGCCCGCCCTTAATGCAGTAAAGTGGTAGGAGCCTTTGGAGAGTTCTTTTTCAACAGCTTGCCTTGAAAGCAAATGTTTAGATAGTTGCTCACTGTTTGCAATTCCTCCAAGATAAATCACATGTTGAACATCCGTTTTTTCCATTTGTGCCCTGAAATTCTGGGCAGTTTCCAGTTCCAAGCTACTAAAATCATCGGAAGTGGACATGGAATGGATAAGGAAGTAGGCCCCATCGATATTTTTAGGAATTGCTTTAAGGGAATCTTTGTTCAGGAAATCCACTTCAACCAGTTCTACTTGGTCAGCAAAGGACTTTGGAATGGTAAAGCGGTTTTTATCTCTGACACAGCAAACCACCTGATGGCCACCATAAACCAACGATGGCAACAGCCTTTTTCCTATGTATCCGTTTGCACCTGTCAATAAAACTTTCATAGTGGAGCGCTCTTTCTTTAAAGACTCTTTCAGCGGAAAAATGTTTGGAAATTCGGAAGCCAAAAGCAGTACCCTTGGATAAATTGATTCCGACTCTATTAACTAACGGACTACCCTGAAGGTGAAGCATATCGATGGAAGCTCCTACTTTTGCCTATTCTCCCGTTGTTTTATAAGTACCTCATTGGGATAGGTGAATTGCCTAACGAGGGCGTTTTAGCTGATCCCGTTGTTGATATTAAAGATAGTGGTCATCTATCCTTTAATTGAAATGATCCTATATTTTCGGTTGGAAACCGCTCCCAATGCACCTTAAGGTACATTGAGAGCGGTCACTCTCCCTGATCAGCTTGATGAAGGACCAGCCTAATTTTAAGGCAGGCTCAAAAAACATGATCAAAGACTGCTTAAGAATGGTTTAGGCGTGATCGTATTCGGATAGGGTTATTTTCAAACCTAGCAATTTATAAAATTCCTTTAAAATGGCCGGATGCCCTGGCCAAGCCGGTGAAGTAACCAAGTTACCGTCTACAATCGCCTTATCCGCTGGGATATCCTTCCAGGTACCTCCGGCAAGTTCTATGTCCGGTCCCACCGCGACATAGGCTGTCAGTGTTCTTCCTTTTAGAACTTTTGCTGCCGTTAAAATCTGAATACCATGACAAATAGCGGCTACTGGCTTGTTTTTGTCAAAGAAGTACCGCGTAATGTCCAGTACTTTCTGATTGAGGCGAATATACTCGGGCGCCCTGCCACCGGCAATGTAAAGCCCGTCGTATCCCGCAGGATCTACCGAATCAAAGTCTGCTGTAATACCGAATTGGTGGCCCGTCAGTTCCTTATAGGTTTGGTCGCCTACAAAATCATGGACAGCAGTGGGAACAGTATCGCCTTTTTTTCTCTCGGGAGCAATGGTGTCAACATGTAAGCCTACAGAAAGCATGGCTTGGAAAGGTACCATGGCCTCATAATCCTCTACATAATCACCCACGATCATTAAAATCTTCTTGGTCATAACAGTAAGGTTATTAATGGTTTAACATCTCTTTTCCTGAAGGTATTAATTTTGAACTGGAACTAAAAGAACTTCTCGTTAAGGTAATTTTATGATAAGGTTTTGTGTGGTATTGCTTGTTATAAAGCCATTGCTGGATTTAGAGAAAAGCTGGGATGGGAGCATGGGAAGTTGGTGGGGAGAGCGGGTTAAGACCGGCTTAAATTTCTAGGATGTTTTGTTGATGGAGGGTTTTTAAACGAATTGACAGCTTAAATAAGTTGTTGTAAAAAATTATAATATGACTTTTTATTAATTGAAAATAATAGTTAAGTTAGGCTTTATTTTAATAAAATAGTTGTTTTAGTGGTTGTGTTTGTTGGAGATTACTTTAAAAAATTAAGAACGTTGAAGCATTTAGTTACCTTCCTTTTGTTGTTTCAGGTCTGTTTTGCCTATGGGCAAAAGTCAAAGAAACCCAATGTACTGTTTATTATAGCGGATGATCTGACAGCTAAAGCAGTATCTGCCTACGGGAATCCTTTAGCAATCACACCTAATATAGACAAATTGGCGTCCGAAGGGACTTTATACAGTAGGGCTTATTGCCAGTTTCCGATTTGCGGACCTTCAAGGGCGTCTTTTATGTCAGGTTATTACCCCCATGCGACCGAGACTTTCGGTTATACCAGTGGACGGGAAAATATAGGCCCAGAAAAAGTCACTTGGTCGCAATTGTTTAAAAACAACGGTTATTATACCGCGAGGGTGAGCAAGATTTATCATATGGGGGTTCCCATCGATATAGAAAAAGGTACAAACGGTGCCGATGATGAGTTGTCCTGGGCTGAGCGATACAATAGCCAAGGGCCGGAATGGACGGCTGAAGGTGAGGCTGAGTTGGTGCAAAACAATCCCTATGGAAAACTGCCTAGAAAAGGCGGCAATGTAATGACCATAGTAAAAGCGGAAGGGGATGATCTGGAGCATTCCGATGGGAAAACAGCAGCAAAGGCTTCTGAGCTCATTCGCCAACATAAGGATGAGCCGTTTTTCTTAGCGGTAGGCTTTGTCCGTCCTCATGTGCCTTTTGTGGCCCCAAAAAGTTATTTTGAGCCTTATCCGTACCAAGAAATGATTTTGCCTCCCAAAGTGGTAGGGGATTGGAATGATATTCCAGCCAATGGCATCAACTATGTGACCAGTGTCAATGCCCACATGTCAGAAGATCAGGAAAAAAAGGCCATAGGCGCTTACTATGCCTCGGTGGCCTATATGGATGCTCAGGTAGGGAAAGTTTTGCAGACTTTGGAAGAAGAAGGTTTGGAGGAAAATACCATCGTAATATTTACTTCTGATCATGGATTCCATCTGGGAGAACACCAGTTTTGGATGAAGGTAAGCCTTCATGAGGAGTCGGCCCAAGTACCTTTGATCATCAAAGTTCCTGGGAAAAAGCCAGCAATGTGCGCATCTTTTTCGGAGCTTATAGACCTTTATCCCACAGTGGCAGAACTTGCAGGTTTGGAATTGCCCAATGCTGTCCAAGGAAAAAGTTTGGTCAAAACCTTGGATGATCCAAGCCACAAAGTCAGGGACATGGCTTTTTCAGTTTCCAGATGGAGGGGCAAGGATATGTTTTTGCTAAGGAATGAAAAATGGGCTTTTATCCAATACGAGGAGGACGGTGCAGGTGGAATGGAGCTTTTTGATATGGTAAATGATCCGCAACAATTTAATAACCTGGCATACAATCCCCAATATGAAAAAGCAGTGGAAAGCTTTAAAAGCAGCTTAAAGCAAAAACTTGCAGAGGTAAGGGATAATGACCTGGGAAAGACATATTGATAAGAACAAATCCTATAAGACAAAATAAGCAAGCAAATTATGTATAAGAGTATTTTATGGGCCGTATTGGTCTTGGCATTCTTTTCCTGTGCCAAGCCGAAAGCACAAAAGCCGCCGAATATCGTGATCATCGTATCCGATGACCATACCCGCCAAGCCATCAGCGCATACGGGAGTACCATCGCCAAAACCCCGAATATTGACAGGATCGCCAATGAAGGGGTATTGTTCAACAACGCTTATGTAACCAATTCTATTTGCGGTCCCAGCAGGGCAGTTTTGTTGACGGGAAAATACAGCCACAAAAACGGATTTCGAAGAAACTCTGACAGCAAGTTTGAATCTGATCAAGACCAGTTTGTAAAGCACTTGCAAGCTGCGGGTTATCAAACGGCTTGGATCGGGAAATACCACCTGGGGGAAGATCCCCAAGGATTTGATCACTTTGAGATCCTTCCCGGACAAGGCTTCTACTTCAATCCTGACTTTATTGTGAAAGACAGCGGAAAGGTCAATAGAATAGGTTATGTCAGTGACTTGGTGGAAGATGCCGCAGAAGACTGGTTGGATAAGCGGGATCAGGATAAACCTTTTTGCCTGGTGATTGGCCATAAAGCCACCCACAGAACCTGGATGCCTGACCTACAGGATATGGACATGTACGATGAGGTCACTTTCCCACTTCCTGACAACTTCTATGATGACTATGAGGGGCGGCAAGCTGCCATGGAACAGGATATGACCATAGACAAAACCATGATCATGGGTTATGACCTCAAAATGTTTGAAGACAGCCTTGGTGACCGTAATATCACCCGGATGACTCCAGAGCAAAAAGCCAAGTTTGATGCGCATTACCGACCCATCTATCATGAACTGAAGGCAAAGAACCTGGAGGGGAGAGATTTGGTAGAATGGAAATACCAGCAATACATGAGGGATTATCTGGCTACTGCTGAATCCATGGATAGAAATATCGGCAGGACGTTGGACTATTTAGAAGAGCACGGTTTGGATGAAAATACCATTGTGATCTATACTTCCGACCAAGGGTTTTACTTAGGAGAACACGGATGGTTTGATAAGCGCTTTATGTACGAGGAATCTTTCAGTACACCAATGATGATGCGTTATCCAGGAGTGGTAAAAGCCGGAACCACTTCTGACGCTATGGTGATGAACTTGGATATTGCACCTACTGTTTTGGAGGCGGCTCAAGTGAAAGTTCCAGAAGACATGCAAGGCGTTTCCATGCTACCGGCCTTGACAGGAAAAACTGAAAGTCAGCGGGAAGCACTCTATTATCATTACTATGAAGTGGGCGAGCACAGCGTATCCCCGCATTTTGGAGTGAAGACTGACCGGTACAAGATTATTCGTTTCTATGACCAAGTGGAATCCTGGGAGCTGTTTGATCTGGAGAAAGATCCAAAAGAAATGAAAAATGTATATGGTGAAGAGCAATATCAACAGATACAGAAAGAGATGAAGGAGAAGTTGGAAGCTGCCATCAAGAAATACGAGGACAAGGAGGCTGAGGAGATTTTTCATCAAGATATTTCCTCTCCGGAAATTAGAAAGAAATAAGTGAGATGACAGGATTGAGCGTGTAAAAATGCTGAAATAGACAAATGAGAAACGAGTCTGCACAAAGTGTAGACTCGTTTTTGTTAAAAAGATAAGGTTTTGAAGGTAATATTTTTTGTGTCTTGTCTTTTGTTTTATTTTTAGCAGTCGATTTGGTTTTTCTTAAGAGGAGGAGTTCCAGTTTTATTTCCCTATTTGTTTGATTATCGTCTTTGCTTTAGGGAGAGCATCTCCTTGATCGGAAAAGAACCATTTACCAATTAAGCCAAAATTACTTTATGAAAAATATCAACAGATTATTTGTCCAAGTGTTCGCAATGCTATTGGGAATAGGAGTGTCAGCTTGTGCTAGATCCCATAGTGAGAATGCCAATAAAAGAGATGGTGAAAAGCCTAATGTGATATTGATCAATGTAGATGACCTGGGCTGGAAGGATCTGGGCTTTATGGGAAGTGATTATTATGAAACACCCAATATCGATCAACTCAGTAAGGAGGGCTTGGTTTTTACCAATGCCTATGCAGGGGCATCCAACTGTGCTCCATCCAGGGCCTGCCTGATCAGTGGACAATATGGGCCCCGACATGGTGTCTATACCGTAAGCCCATCGGATAGGGGGAACGAAAAAACCAGAAGGATTATTCCGGTCGAGAATGTGGATGCACTTCAGGATTCCCTATTTACCTTAGGGGAGATGTTCAAGGCCAATGGTTATGTGACGGCTAGTGTTGGCAAATGGCATGTAAGCGAAGATCCGAACCTTATGGGGTTTGATGTTAATGTAGCGGGAAGCCACATGGGAAATCCTGGAAGAAAGGGGTATTTCAGTCCTTATAATGTAAAGCATTTAGAAGATGGTCCTGAAGGGGAGTACTTGACAGATCGCCTGACAGACGAAGCGATAGGTTTTGTGAGAGATAATAAGGAGAAACCATTTTTCTTGTATTTGCCCTTTTATACCGTGCATAGTCCTTTGATGGGCAAGCCAGAGCTGATTGAAAAATTCAAAGCAAAGCCGAGCTCTGATGGCCAAGGAAATGCGGTTTATGCGGCAATGGTCTATTCCATGGACCAAAATGTCGGCAGGCTACTGGAAGCACTAAAGCAAATGGGCTTAGAGGAAAACACGGTAGTGATTTTCACTTCCGATAACGGAGGTATCCGGAAAACTTCTGATCAATATCCTCTTCGGGCAGGCAAGGGTTCCTATTATGAAGGAGGGATCCGCGTTCCGTTGGTAATGAAGTATCCTGGCCGAATAGCGAAAGGAAAGAAAAGCGAAAGTCCTGTAATGCAGCTGGATCTTTTCCCTACCTTACAGCGCATCATAAGTGCGGAAAACATCAGTCAGCATCTGGATGGGCAGGATTTAAGTGAGTTGTTTTTTGATGGGCAGGAGCTTTCCGAACGTCCTTTGTTTTGGCATTTCCCCATATATTTAGAAGCTTATGATGCCAAATTTGACCAAGCAAGAGATCCCCTTTTCAGGACCAGGCCAGGTTCAGTTATACGTTTGGGCAAATGGAAATTGCATGAATATTTTGAGGATGGCGGGATAGAACTGTATGATTTGGACAAAGACCTTAACGAACAGCATAATGTAGCCGAAGAATTTCCTGAGAAGACCGAAGAACTCTATAATAAACTTCGTGAATGGAGAGAAGCCACCAAGGCGAAGGTTCCAACGGAAACAAATCCTGCGTTTGATGCAGATTTTGAAGCGGGGCTGGTTAAAAAACTAATGGAATAAAGCAGAAAAAGCAATGATGAAAAAGGGAATCCTAAGTGTTTTGATGTTATTCCATGCTTGCTGCCTATTGGCACAGGAGCTGGAGTGGTATGATCCATTGGATGCAAATAAGACGGTTTTGGAAGGCCAAGGCTGGGATAATATCGGTTATAATAGGCTGCCAGATGATGCTGAAGGAAAAGTACGTCCGGCGGTTTGGAAATTATCCAGGGATGCAGCGGGTATAATGCTGCGGTTTGTGACCGATGCCTCAAAGATACAGGTTAAGTTTATTCCCGGAGAAGGCTTGCAGATGCCACACATGCCAGCAACAGGTGATAGCGGTCTGGATCTCTATACCAAAGATAAAAAGGGCCGGTGGAACTGGATTAGAGGAGCTTTTAGCTTTGGGGATGATCAGGTGAGCTATACTTTTTTTACCCCAAACAATTCCAATATTGCCCGGGAGTACCAACTTTATCTCCCGCTTTATAATAGCGTGGATGAACTTAAGATCGGGGTGGAAGAATCTGCACAATTTGATTTTAAAGAATCAAGACCTGAAGCTCCTATCGTGGTCTATGGAACATCAATTGCACAAGGGGCCTGCGCTTCCCGTCCTGGAATGGCCTGGACCAATATCGTTGGAAGAACCTTAGACATTCCATTGATTAATTTGGGCTTTTCTGGTAATGGGAAACTGGAAGAGGAGCTCATTGATTATATCAAGACCATTGACGCAAAAGTGTTTGTTTTAGATTGCCTACCCAACTTGGGGCCCAATAGTGGATTGGGAGAGGAAGAAATTAAAAAGCGGATTAAATCATCGGTTGTTTCGCTGAGAGCATCCCATCCGGACACGCCTATTTTATTGGTGGAGCATGCAGGTTATAGTGATGGTTTGGTCAATGCCGAAAGAAGGAAGATTTATGCAGAGCTAAATCTATGGATGGAATCGAGCTATAAAGAACTAAAAAGAGAAGGCTTGAAAGATATACACTTGCTGCCCCATAAGAAAATAGGGATGGAGATAGATGATTTTGTGGATGGCACACACCCCACTGATTTGGGGATGCGCCGCTATGCCGATGCCTATGTGAAAAAGTTAAAGAAGATTATCAAGTAATTTGGGAAATGTCCCTGCCAGGGCTGATTCAGGGAGGACTGTCTCTAAGAGTAGGATAACTATAAATTTTTGAGCTTTCTGTCCTCCCTGATTTTGCCGGGGATATTATAATAGGCTATGATTTTTTCAATCAATCCCTCGTGGACATAATGCCATTCGCTGACCTCAAGCCGGAAATCCCCTTGAACGGCCGTGTACCTAACGCAGCCCTTGCTGCCTTCTGTCAGGATATCATGGAGCTCAAACTGATGTCCTAAGAATTTATCCCTGTTGGCTTCGATCAATTCCATATACGAGGCTTTTCCCTGAATGGTCCCATAGGGACTGGTATGGGTAAAGTCAGGGGAGAGAGGAAGCTTTTGGAAGGCTCCCTTTTCCCAAAGGGCAAACCATGTTTCAATAGTTGTTTTTGTATCCATAATGTAAATGGTCAGAGGTTTCTTGATAAAGAATTACATCTGCGTGTCGACATTGGCCGGAAAGGGCTGGGGGATATCATTGAGGTCCTCCTCTAAGTTTTGCCTTAGGTCAATTTCTATTCCTCTGGCAATGGTGGAAATAGGGACATCGTTTGTGGATCCTTCAAAGGGATTTTCTCCGACTCTTCCTATTCTATTCATGGTGTGGAATATCCACATGATGGCCACTGAAAATGGAACCGATAACCAAATCGACCAATCCTGTATCCCGTGAAAATTAGCTTCCAACTGTGCACCAATGTCTTCAAACTGGGTGGCTATGGCCAAAGGTAGGGATAAAATGAAGATCCAAGTAAAGTATAAAAGAATAGAGGCAAATTGCCGGGGGTAAGGGAAGTTTTTGATCCTTTCTGATTTTCCTTGATGGTTGAAAAGTTCTTCCAAAACATTGTTCAGTTTCAGATGGGAGAATGCCCATAGAAGTCCCTGTTCCTTGAGTTGCTGTAGGTGTTGGGATTGGAGATAAAGGATTGCAGTTTGTTTATTGTCTTTTTTTTCGATGTAACTTAGCTCTTCTTTAGAAAGGTACGGGGCTATTGCTTCCTCAAAGGGAACGTGAAATTCAGGAACGTAGATTTTTTTTGCCCACTCTTTATTGGTATACTCCTTCATTACATATTCCCATGGTTTTGGCTGCCGCATGGCGTAGCGGAGAGCCGTCATCCAAGCGATGTGTCTGTGAATAAGGATTTTTTTCTGGCGTTGGAGTTCTTTATCGGCGACAGGTTCGAGTGCCTGTTCATTGTTGAGAAAGGTTTTTGTCATCATCCCAAAGGTTCTGGAAGAGTTGACAATGGCTCCCCAAATTTGACGGGCTTCCCAGATCCTACCATAAGCGGAATTACTCTGGAAACCGATGATGAAGGCTACTGCGGTACCGATCAGGGCAATTGGGGTAAAAGGAATCCTTAGGGCTTTACCACATAGATTAAACAGTAAAACTTCCAGTAGAGCAATGGTGATAAATATTCCTGTTTCGTACCTGGTCCATAAGGCCATTGACTTGAAACTATAGACTTTTTTTGTATACATGAGTTAAAATAATGAGGTGGATGGATGAAATCAGTTTTCAAAAACTAAGGGCTTATTTCCTCAAAATAAAAATAAATCAACAAGAATGAAAGAACTCGCCAGCGGAGTCCCTGTTTTGGTCAAAAAAGCTGTAGTGTGGGGAATTAAGGTAGGTTAAAAAACGAAAAGACGGCTAATCGCCGTCTTTTCGTTTTTGTTAGCTGAACATTAATGTGCCCTTGGACCGTGCACTTGATTTAATGCCCTTTTTTTCAATGGTTTTTCCCGTTTGACTGTCTTTTACTTTAATGGTATAACTTCCTTTTTGGAAAACCTTCGGCTGGAAACTATTTCCATTGAGTGCCAAATAGTACAGACTATTGTTATTGGATTCGTCAATGACCTCAATGATGGGATTGCTCATGCCATTGACCTTTACCGTAGGAAGCCAGGCAGCTGCTTTTTTGCCATAATTCTCTTCCTGCTTGACCGTAATAGGCCATCCGGCATATTGCCCTTTGGGGTTTTTCAATGGGTGCACATATTTTGGCCAGCATTCCGTAGTGATCGTCCTGTCCTTTTTATTGAAGGAGACGATGCCATAGCCCGTGGCCCGGTCATAAACCAATGCAGGTTCTTCACCTGTGAGCCTAGGGTTGGCCACTGCTTTGACAGTCATTTTGTTTCCAAAGCCATCTTCGAAATTACCGGTATAGGCGGGGGTTTCCTCTGAATGGCTCTCCGTGTCACTTACTGGAGGCCACCATCTTCTTGGCCAGATATTGTTAAGTGACGGCCCCGCAAAGGCATATCCGCCATCACCGTATTGGTCTACACCATATTGGGTAAAGCTGGCCAGGTGTTGGTCCCCAGCAATGTGAAAGGCAAAGCATTTTCGGATTTTGTCCACTGCCTCGTCCCGTCCTTCCTGAGGCCATCCATTGCTGTCCATATCTCCGTTTATCTTATCGCCGGACACGTATTTTCCAGGCTGTGGGATATCCATCTTAGGAACCACTGAATCGTCTTTTGCCTCTGCAGGTAGGGTGGAAACTGTATTGAAAATGGTTTGGGTGACCAGAGATTTCATTTTGACATCTCCATCCCAGTTTTGGGCCCAGTGGTCCAAAAAGGCCAATTGCCTTTCCCCAAGAAGTTGGGCATCCTTTACCCGGTGTTTCTTGATATCAAAATCTGGATTTTGGATCCATCCGTTCCAAACCTGAGCTTCCTCGGGGAGAACATGCTTAGGGGCTGATTTCCATTTGCGGTCTTCCAGAATAGCAAAGCTCACCCCGCCATAAATCCATTCGGTATAATAAACTTCAATGCCTCTTTTGACCGGGGTAGGGTCAAAAGGATCAGGAAGATGGCTGGTCTGGCATTTTTGCACCATATTGACCCACTTTGGAACCATTTTATAGCCTCCTGAATCCTGCGCAGGTGCTCCCCAGCTACCGGAAATGTCGGCCGCTTTACCTTCTTCTCCCCATATATTACCGTGATAAACGTCATGGTCATCAGGGATAATGGCGCAGGGAATATGTCGGAAGACCTCTCTATAGGACCAGCCAAACATCATCCACTTGCGCAGGTAATCCAAGGCTGCTTTGTCTACTGGTGAAGTCTGGATCCCAAAACCTCCTGTTCCTTCATAAAATTGATCCCCAACAAAAAGGGCCAGATCCGGCTCATGACAATTGACATGGACTGGGATTTCAGCATCTGGAAAACCAAAATCACAGTTACAGCTAAATACAGCTGTTTTTACTTCGTCTTTGTTTTTTGGTTCTGCGGCAATAGTCCCTTCATAAGTGTAATACCTGATGTCCGACAGATAAGCAGGGTCTTCACTTTTTATAGGTAAAAGCAGCTTTATGCGATAGGGGACAGCTTCATTGGACAGCCAGTTTTCATGACGGAAGTGGACGGTTCTTGATAAGGGGTCAATGATAGAGGTACCCACTTCCTTCCATTGGCCATTTTCTTTGAATTCGAGTACTACTTTGTGGCCTGAAACTCTCTCAACAGGGGCAAGCTGGCCGGTCAACTTTAATGTGCCTTGATGCAAGGTGTATTGGGCAAAGCATATCGGACCATATTCATGCTCGCTACTGGAAACAAGCTTCGTTCCTGCAATCTTCCAGTTGGAGAAATGTGCCGAGTACGTGCTTTCCTGGATCTCCTTGTACTCGTCTTGTATATTGGCTATGAGTGCCAGGTTTCCTTCCAGTGTTTGGTGTGTTATTTCACTGGTTCCAATAGAATTTCCCAGTGTTGAACCGTTTTCTAAAGTGAGGTTAACCTCTATTGTGGGGTGGATACCCTGGTTGGATACATTTATTTCCAGTGAATATTTGCTGCCGTTGTTTTGGGGTATTTCGGAAAGTTCATTGCCGATTTTTAGCTTACCACTAGTGGTGATGCCAATGTCAAAGCCTTTACCGTGTACTGCTGCGGAGCGGTAATCTTCGAATTTTCCTTTGATACCCAATCGTATCCCGACAAAATTATTGTCCGAAACAGGCAGGTCCTTATTGAGTTCTATGTCAACGGTGCTTGTCAAGGTGCCACTTTCAGCGGTGGCTTGCGTGGTGAGGCAATGTAAAGTTCTATTGGGGCCTGCAACCTGGCAAAGCACTTTTCCTCCTTCGATTTTCCAGTCCTGGAGACGGTTTCCCCAGTATTCGGGGCCTACCCAGTCCATGTCAGGCCAGTTTTGCCAATCACTTTCAAAATGCAGACTGGTGTTTTTGTCGATGATGCTTTTTGCTGTGGCCAGGGGCGAGAAGATGCCCATACTTGGGGTCAATGCTCCCAAGGCCATTATTTTCAGTGATTTTCTTCGTTTCATCTTAAGTCAGTGATTTGAGTTTTTACGTGCTAGGCCCAGAGGCCAATAATAATAGATAAATGTAATAAAAAACAAGCAAAGAAAAGTATATGAAAGAAATTAACTAGGTTTTGAAAATATGAATGGTTGTTATGGCGGATAAATGATTGGGAAGTAAAGCAGACCATCCTTGGCTATTGAGCTGTTTTCAGGGGAGATGTAGAATTGGGAGGGCTTTATTGTATTTGAGTTGGACTTAAGCTTTTCCAGACTTTTTTGAAAGAGCATAAGCCAAGCTAATAACATCTGTGTTAATCCATGTTCATCTGTGGATCCAGAACTTTTGCACTTGATGCCCCCAAAAAAAACTGCTCATTCTTTTTTGGGCATAAAAAAATAAAGCTTGTCACCCAAATGGTGACAAGCTTTGCTGGTACGCGCGGAAGGATTCGAACCCTCAACCCTCGGAGCCGAAATCCGATATTCTATCCAGTTGAACTACGCGCGCTTGAGGCCGATCTGAGGATGGCTACCCTCAAATCGGCTACAAATATAAACTAATTTTATGCGTTTTTAAGCACTTCTTGCACTTTTTCTGCAGCTTCTTTCAAAGTAATTGCAGAGGATACTTTTAGGCCAGACTCATCGATGATCTTCGCGCCTTCTTCGGCGTTGGTGCCTTGAAGTCTAACGATGATCGGAACGCGAATATCACCAATTGATTTATAGGCTTCTACCACACCGCTGGCAATTCGGTCACATCTTACGATGCCGCCAAACACGTTGATAAGGATCGCCTTTACATTAGGATCTTTCAAAATGATTCTAAAGCCGGCTTCCACAGTAGTGGCATTGGCTCCACCTCCTACGTCAAGGAAGTTGGCAGGTTCACCGCCCGAAAGCTTGATCATGTCCATGGTTGCCATGGCCAAGCCGGCACCATTTACCATACAGCCCACATTTCCATCCAACTTTACATAATTAAGATCGGATTTTCCGGCTTCTACTTCCAATGGATCTTCCTCAGAAAGGTCACGAAGTTCAGCAAGGTCCCTGTGTCTGTAAAGTGCATTGTCATCCAAGTTTACTTTGGCATCTACCGCCAAGATCTTGTCATCAGAAGTCTTCAACACAGGGTTGATTTCAAACTGAGAAGAATCCGTAGCAATATAAGCTTTGTATAGGGAGGTGATGAATTTCACCATTTCCTTAAAGGCATTGCCTGACAGACCAAGTGCAAAAGCTACTTTTCTGGCCTGGAAACCCTGAAGACCTACTTTAGGATCAATCCATTCTTTGATGATCTTTTCAGGTGTCTTTTCTGCTACCTCCTCGATATCCATACCTCCTTCAGTAGAGGCCATGATTACGTTGCATCCTTTGGCTCTGTCAAGAAGAATGGATAAATAATATTCTTTAGGTTCGGAGTCTCCTGGGTAGTAAACATCCTGCGCAATAAGCACTTTGTTTACCAATTTACCTTCTGGTCCGGTTTGATGGGTTACCAAAGTTCCTCCTAGGATGTTTTTGGCTTTTTCAGTCACCTCGTCCAACTTCTTGGCCAAAACCACTCCGTTAGAACCGGTTTGCTGAATTTTACCTTTACCACGTCCACCTGCATGGATTTGTGCTTTGATCACATACCATGAGGTACCTGTTTCTGCGTTAAGTTGCTTGGCTGCTTCCAGTGCTGCTTCAGGTGTATTGGCTACAATACCTTCCTGAATTCTCACACCGTATCCTTTAAGAACTTCTTTAGCTTGATATTCGTGTATATTCATCCTAGTGAAAATTTTTGCCCGAAGTTAATTACCACTGCCCGATAATTCAAGGATTAAGGGTTTCTTTTTCCTAAAATAATGGGACGTCCAAAAACAATAGCTTATTTGGCTTTATATCGGTGAATGTGCTGAAACAGGTTTGTTTTTTATGTTAAGTGGTTGGTTTTTATGTCATAGAGTCGCTGTGTGGGTGTGAATGTGGGGCGAGGGTAGCATGTTGATGGTCTGCAGTGGATGGATGGATCATTTCCTTTGATATTCCTTTGCCTTGGCTGGAGAGGTCTTAAAAAAAGCCAAATTACTTTTCGCTTACTTTCATGAGCTGTATGCTTGTTGGGCAGTGATTAAGACTTAGCCCAAATGCTTTGGAATTATAAGGGGCGGAGGGAGGTGGTTCTGTCAAATAGTTTTATCTTTGAAGTCTTTCAATTAAAACTACATGCTTAAGGCTACCGGGATACAAAAATATTATGGAGAGCTCCATGTTCTAAAAGGAGTAGATGTCAGTATCAATTCAGGGGAAATTGTTTCCATTGTAGGAGCCTCCGGTGCAGGAAAAAGTACCTTGTTGCACATTTTAGGAACACTGGACAAGGCTGACCAAGGTGAGGTGACGGTGGGTGAAATGAACCTGGGAAAGTTAAAGGGGAACCAGCTCGCGGCTTATCGAAATGCCGAAATTGGCTTTATTTTTCAATTCCATAATCTCCTGCCTGAGTTTACAGCAGAGGAGAATATCATTATCCCAGGCTTGATCGCAAAGAAAGATGAAAAGCGACTCAAACAAAAAGCTTTGGAGCTTGCCGTACTTTTAGGTATAGAAGGGAGGTTGCAGCATAAGCCTTCCGAACTCAGTGGAGGTGAACAACAAAGAGTGGCCGTGGCTAGAGCCCTGATCAATGATCCCAAGATCATTTTTGCCGATGAACCAAGTGGAAATTTGGACACTCACAGTGCAGAAGCCCTGCATGAACTGTTTTTCAGGCTCAGGGACCAGTTTGGCCAATCCTTCGTGATCGTTACCCACAATCAAGACTTGGCAAAAATGGCGGACAGGATGTTGACCATGCAGGACGGGGTAATTATCTCTGGAGTGGAATAAGGGGCCGCTTTGGGACCGAAAAACCTTTAGTTGGTACTTCCTTCGTTTCGTGAAAGTTTTAATCCATCCAATACTTCCATCATGGCTCGCACATGCGCGGGACCGTCCATCAAGCCTTCATGCGCAGCAACGATCTGATGGTTTTCATCCAGTAAATAAGTGACCCTTTTGGGCATCCTGACAATTGGCATCATCGCGTCATAGGCCTTACAGACCTTTCCTGATTTATCAGAAAGCAATTCAAATGGCAGCTGGTGAAGCTCTTTGAATTCCTCATGGCTTTTGATATCATCCCTGCTGATGCCTACGATAGGAATATCTAGAGATTTAAAGAACTGAAAGTTGTCCCTGAAACTACAAACTTCCTTGGTACAGCCCTTGGTTTGGTCTTTTGGGTAAAAGAAAATCAAACAGGCTTTGTCCTTAAAATCCTTGGAAAGTTGGAAGGTTTTCTTGTTGGTAGAGGGCAAAGAAAAATCAGGTGCTTTTACAAACTTTTTTAAAGGCATAATACTAGATGAAATATTGGTTAATTACTTTGAATTCAAGTCCTGAACACTTTCAACAAAACAATTTTGGGCTGGAATTGTTCACAAAGCCAACCGTTTTTTAAAGTAAATAGAACTTTTTTTTAAAAGTTTTAAGCTATAATTACATAAGGTTTTGATCGATTTTTCTTATCATAGAAATAATTGATGTAGGATCAGAGGAGAGGATTCAATTGAAACTGGTTGGTTTTGATCCATTTCAAAGGTGTCTCCAAATTGTTTTTAAAACGGTTTGAAGTTCAAAAAATTAAACGTTCAGCATGACAACAACAATCATTATAACGCTTTGTGGTTTATTGCTCATAGCATACCTTTTTGATTATAGTTTCAAGAAAACTAAGATCCCATCAGTAATCCTGCTACTGTTGTTGGGGTGGTTGGTTCGACAGGGGACCATGATCTTCGAGCTGAAATTGCCTGATTTGTCTTCCATCTTGCCGATTCTCGGGACTACAGGCTTGATTTTGATCGTACTGGAAGGTGCCCTGGAGCTGGAACTAAATAAATCCAAGCTGACACTTATCAAGAAGTCCTTTTTTGGTGCTTTGGCACCTCTGTTGGCACTTTCGTTTCTACTGGCCTATATATTTGAACTGTATGGGGGCTATACCTTTAAGGACAGTTTGATCAATGCCATTCCCTTGTGCGTAATCAGTAGCGCCATAGCGATACCGAGTGTCAGAAACCTGTCCACAGCCAACAGGGAATTTGTGATCTATGAAAGTAGTTTGTCCGATATCCTTGGGGTGGTGTTCTTTAATTTTGTCCTGCGCAATGAAACCTTTGGGCTTAACTCATTTGGCGTTTTCGGGCTGCAGCTGGTAATCATTACCCTTATTTCCTTTGTGGCGACGGTGGGGCTTTCCTTTCTGCTGAGCAAAATAGAGCATCATATCAAGTTTGTCCCGATTATCCTGCTGACCATATTGATTTATGCCATTTCTTATGTGTATCACCTGCCGGCATTGATATTTATTTTAATCTTTGGACTTTCTATTGGAAACTTGAATGAATTGCATAACCTCAAGTTTTTTGATGTCTTCAGGACAGACATTCTGAACAAAGAAGTCCAGAAATTCAAAGAGTTGACAATAGAGGCAACCTTTCTGATCAGGTCATTGTTTTTCTTGCTTTTTGGGTACCTGCTGGAAACTTCCGAAATCCTCAACACGACCACCCTTATCTGGTCCGTGGGGATCGTTGTACTTACCTTTTCACTGAGGGCGGTTCAGTTAAAGGTGAGTAAATTACCTTTACGTCCTTTATTGTTTGTGGCTCCTAGAGGTCTGATCACGGTTTTGTTGTTCTTGTCCATCGCACCCATAAATGTGATCGGACTAGTGAACAAATCATTGATCATACAGGTGATCGTCTTGACGGCATTGGTGATGATGTTTGGTGTCATTACCAGTGATCCAAAAAAGGCAGAGGAGAAACTCAAAAGTGACTCAGAACCGGCAAAAAAGGAAAATGAGGAAAAGCCATCGGCTAAGACCGTTTAATCAGCACTGGTTTGGAACCATTTTGAAAGATTATCGATTGCTACATAAATCGAATCTACCACCTTTAATCATTTAGGATTTTGAGCCAAAAGAGTGTTCAGCACATGTTGCTGGCGGGGATATTTTTTGCCATGATGCAGGTTCTGGTAAAATTTGTCCCACATATCCCCGCTGTTGAAGTTGTTTTTTTCAGGTCCCTGTTTAGCCTTGTTGCCAGTTATATCGTCTTGAAAAGACAAAATGTTCCACTTTTTGGGAACAACAAAAAACTGTTGATCCTGAGAGGCGGGGCTGGTGCATTGGGGCTGATTACCTTTTTTTATACCCTTCAGAATATTCCACTGGCCAGTGCGGTAACTTTGCAGTACCTGTCACCGATCTTCACGACCATTTTGGGGATTTTTATTGTCCAAGAAAAGGTCAAGCCTATCCGTTTCCTTTACTTTGCCATTGCCTTTGGTGGTGTGTTGGTGATAGAAGGTTTTGATCCCAGGATATCCCTTGAATACACTTTGATAGGCGTTGCTTCCGGTTTTTTTGCAGGCTTGGCTTATAACATCATCCGGAGACTGAAGGGAACAGAACACCCTTTGGTCATCGTCTTTTATTTTCCGCTGGTGACCTTGCCCATTGTGGGGATCTGGAGTTATTTTAACTGGGTAATGCCGGAAGGACAGGACTGGTGGTTTTTATTAGGGATAGGGGCGCTTACCCAAATGGCGCAGTATTACATGACCTTGGCTTATCAGCATGCCAATTTGGCCAAAATCACCAGCTTAAATTACATTGGAATCCTATATGCACTTCTTTTTGGTTTTATCTTTTTCGGGGAAACCTTTAACTTGCTGACTTATTCGGGAATGGCTTTGGTGTTAGTGGGAGTAGTTTTAAATATTAGATCAAAATAGATGAAAATTACGAAGGATTTATATCAGGGGTCTCTGGCCCTTTTGACAGACTTTTATCAACTCACCATGGCTTATGCCTACTGGAAGTCTGGAAAGGCGGAGCAGGAAGCGGTGTTTAACTTGTTTTTCCGAAAAAATCCTTTTCAAAGTGGTTTTACCATAGCGGCAGGACTGGACTATGTGATCGATTATATACGGAATTTCAAATTTGATGAAAATGATCTGACCTACCTGCGGGAGATGAAAAACCAGCAAGGTGAGCCCACCTTTGAACCGGAGTTTATCCAATACCTGGAAGACCTGAAGTTTAGTTGTGATGTAGATGCTGTTGAAGAAGGGGCGGTAGTATTTCCAAACACGCCGATCATAAGAGTAAAAGGTCCATTGTTACAGTGCCAGTTGTTGGAGACACCTTTGCTGAATATTATCAATTTTCAGACCTTGGTCGCCACCAAAGCTGCCAGGATTACCCTGGAGGCAAAAGGGGATCCCGTGTTGGAATTTGGGCTCAGGAGAGCCCAGGGAATTGATGGGGCATTAGCGGCCAGTAGGGCAAGTTATATAGGGGGCTGCTCTTCTACCAGCAATGTGATGGCGGGAAAACTCTTTGGAATACCGGTGAGCGGAACCCATGCACACAGCTGGATCATGGCCTTTGAGAGTGAAATTGAAGCTTTTGAGGCTTATGCGGCAGCATTTCCTGACAATTGCATCTTTTTGGTCGATACCTATGATACCATAAAGGGAGTGCAGAATGCCATCAAAGTGGGCAAAGCACTGGAAGCACAGGGAAAGAAGCTTTTGGGCGTAAGGATTGATTCGGGTGATTTGGCGTATTACAGCAATGTGGCCAGGGAGCTTTTGGATGAAGCGGGCTTTACCGATACCAAAGTAGTGGCCAGCAATGACCTGGACGAGCACATACTTTCCTCCTTGAAAATGCAGGAGGCCTCCATAGATATCTGGGGAATAGGCACCAAACTGGTGACGGCCTATGATCAGCCGGCTTTGGGGGCTGTCTACAAGATGGCTGCGCTGAAAGAAAAATCGGGAGAATGGGTGCCCAAAGTGAAGGTTTCCCAGCAATCCATAAAAATCAATATCCCTGGGTACCATAATGTGAAGCGTTTCTATAAAAACGGAAAAGCGGTGTCGGACATGATTTTTTTGGAGGATGGATCTGCGATGAAGGAGGAGCTTACCATCATCGATCCTTATGATGCTACCAAAAGAAAGAAGATCAAACCAGAGAGCATGGAAAGCAAGGTTTTGTTGGTGCCCATTTTTAGAAAAGGGGAGAAAGTCTATTCCAGACCTAGATTGCACGAAATAAGGGAGCGGACATTGGCCAATTTGGACAGATTTGATAAAGCCCACAAAAGATTGATCAACCCGCATATTTACCCAGTGGGGCTGGAGGAATCTTTGTATCATTTGAGAACGGATTTAGTTTTAAAAGCCAAAAACTATAATTAACTTGATTATTTAGCCCTGTCGGGGGAGTATTGAGAACTTCTCGATCTTTTCGGGAAAAGCGGGCATCATTGTATGTGATGTAGGTGGGTTTGATGATTCCCGAATAGGATTGGAGGAGTGCTGAGAAGAAACAAACAGCTAAGAAAAGAGGATTATGAATGCACTGCTAATTGTCGATGTTCAGTATGATTTTTTGCCAGGAGGAGCACTGGCAGTAAAAGAAGGGGATACGATAATACCGGTAATCAATGAGC
Organism: Echinicola sediminis; assembly: GCF_054777495.1. Lineage (NCBI taxonomy): Bacteria > Pseudomonadati > Bacteroidota > Cytophagia > Cytophagales > Cyclobacteriaceae > Echinicola > Echinicola sediminis. The sequence goes on from NZ_BAAHAP010000013.1 coordinate 46,102, forward strand.
TGCAAGACAAGTTTGACTTCATCGTTGCCACCCAAGATTGGCATCCTGCTGACCACGGCAGTTTTGCCCATAACCATCAAGGGAAACAAGTGGGAGACCATATCAAACTGGGAGGAGCTGATCAAATTTTGTGGCCGGAACACTGCGTTCAAAACAGCAGGGGAGCCCGATTTGCTGAAACGTTGAAACAGGAAAGGTGGAAGCGGGTGTTTCAAAAAGGCATGAACGCGATGGTGGATTCCTACAGTGGTTTTTTTGATAACAATAAAAAAGAAAATACAGGACTCAGTGAGTATTTACATGAAAAGGGCATAACAGATGTATATGTGGTTGGTCTTGCCACAGATTACTGTGTGAAGTTTACGGTGTTGGATGCCATCAAAGAAGGTTTCGAGACGCACTTGGTGGCTGACGCCACCAAAGCAGTAAACATGTCCCCTATGGATTTTGAAGACGCATTGAAGGAGATGAGCAAAGCCGGAGCAGAACTTGTTTCAAGTAAGGATATTTCATTTTAGCCAAGTTTTGAGTAACTAGATACAATAGTAAGCCAATAATTGATCAACCTATAACCGATATACCATGCAACTTCCCATTGTCACCGTTGATGCTTTTACCGATACGCCTTTTACGGGCAATCCAGCAGCTATCTGTTTATTGCCAGGGCCACTGGCAGAAGAAGGGATGCAGATGATCGCTTCCGAAATGAACCTTAGCGAAACAGCTTTTTTAGAGCAAACAGGGCCTTCTGCATTTAAATTGCGCTGGTTTACTCCTGAAAAAGAAGTGGATCTCTGTGGCCATGCTACCTTGGCAAGTGCTTTTATGCTGTATACCGAGGAAGTGGTCGAAATGGATCAGGAAATTACTTTTGATACTAAAAGTGGCTTGCTTAAGGTAAGGGCAATGGATGATGAGATCGTAATGGACTTCCCACTGATAGCGACCAAAACCGGAGCCCATCCCTATTTTGTTGACGACTTTTTTGGGCAAAAGGTAGTGGGAGCAGCTTCTCTAAAGGGGAACTGGATTCTGGAACTGGAGAGTTTTCACGCAGTAGAATACGTGGAACCTGAAATGAATGTATTGGTCAAACACAGTGATGAGGGACTCATCATTACGGCCAAGGGAAATGAAGACTACGATATTTACTCCAGGTATTTTGCCCCGAACATTGGGATCAATGAAGATCCTGTGACCGGATTTGCCCATTGTGCGTTGATGGATTATTGGCATAAGAAAACGGGAAAAGAAGCGTTGAATGCCTATCAGGCAAGTAGGAGAGAAGGTGAAATGAGGCTTAAAAAGGAAGGGGACAGGGTAAAGATTTATGGAAAAGCAGTAAAAATATTCGAGGGATTTTTGGAGGTTTAAGAACCTTGTATTCCCAATATCACATAAGCCCATCTGTACATAAACAGATGGGTTTTATCTTTTAAACTAATCAGTAGGCTTAAAACCAGGATTTACCCTGATAACCTACTAGACTCATCGAATCACTGAAGCGTTATTTTGTGCGGACTTTAATGATCTTGTCATATTCCCGATCGTTTGGCTCCCAAAGCTCAATTTTGTTTCCCTCAGGATCCATGATATGGATAAACTTTCCGTATTCATAGACTTCTATTTCATCGGTTATTTCAACTCCATCCCTTTTGAGCTGGATTACCAGTGCTTCAAGGTTTTCTACGCGGTAATTGACCATAAATTCTTTTTCAGAAGGTTGGAAATAGGTCGTGTTGTCCGAAAAAGGACTCCATTGGGAGAACCCTTTTTTATCGGGCTCATCGCTCTGTCTCCATTCGAAGGTGGTGCCGTACTGATCTGTATTGAGCCCAAGGTTTTGCGCATACCATTCTTTCATTTGGTCAGGGTTTTTGCATTTAAAAAATATGCCGCCTATTCCAGTTACTTTTTTCATGGTTTATACAGTTAGTTTTGATCATATCGGTACTCTATGAATATAAGCATTCCTACTGAAAAGTGGGAGATAGTAAGGTTGGAAAGTTGAAAAATTGGAAGGTTGGAAAATTTCAATAATTGCAAAATGGGCTAATCAGCTATTAAAATCCCTTGATTTTTCTTTAGTGTTTGGCCAATAAAAGACCCGAATCCTATCATTGGATTCGGGTCTTTTGCGTTCAGTGATAAACTTGTGTGTTACAAGTTCGGCTGAGGAGTGGTTCTCAAATAAGGTTTGATTTCCTTGTGTCCCTTAGGGAATTTGGCAGGGATTTCCTCATTGGTGATGGCCGGGGCGATGACCACATCCTGTCCGTGCTCCCAGTTGGCCGGCGTGGCCACGGAATAATCGGCAGTTAATTGTAACGAATCGATCACTCTAAGCAGCTCGTTGAAGTTTCTTCCCGTGCTGGCAGGATAAGTGATGATCAACTTGATTTTTTTGTCCGGCCCAATAATGAATACGGAACGAACAGTCGCGCTTTGACTCGCATTGGGATGGATCATATCATAAAGTTCTGAAACTTTACGGTCATGGTCGGCAATGATAGGATAATTGACTTCTGTCTGCTGTGTCTCGTTAATGTCTTTGACCCAACCGTGATGGCTATCAATTCCATCCACACTAAGGGCAATCATTTTTACATTTCTTTTGTCAAACTCTCCTTTTAGTTTCGCAGCAGTGCCCAATTCTGTGGTACATACTGGCGTATAATCCGCTGGGTGAGAAAACAAAATTCCCCAGCTATCACCTAAATAATCATGAAAGCTGATTTTTCCGCTGGTGCTTTCTGCTGTAAAATCCGGTGCAGTGTCTCCTAATCTTAATGACATAGTATTAAAGTTTATTGGTTGAAATAAAATCTATAGGTTTTGTAGGAAAACGAGAGGGAGCGGTATAAAGTTTAGTTTTATCCATTTAATTTCAGAATGGCTGGAATAATGAAAAGTAGCGTAATAATGGGAGTCTTTAAAGTCCCTCGATCATTAAAGAAAGTGCTTTCGGCAAAGTGAACAGCGCGAAGCGGAGAAATAAAGCTAAACTTAAAAAAGCTCCATCCTTTTTCCATTTCAGAAATATATTTTTTGAGAATTCAACGTGCTTTAACTTGAGACTTTATAAAAAATAACCCTCCGATATTTTTCATCATATCGGAGGGCTAGGGTTAACCCTTAAAAGCGCTGCTTTCGCAACTGTCCAGTCCCCATCGCCCTATAGGTGCTGGCTGGACATTCCCGTTTGTTAAGGGCTTACATATATACTTATACGGATAGGTTTGGAAAAAGATGTAAAAAGAAGATAAAATAAACCGTTTGGGGGAATATTTTTTTGTTCTATATGATTTGTAGTGGCTAAACATGCTATAACATCTAGTTACCGGTCATCTTTGTTGGATGGATTGCAGGCAGGTTTTTGGCATGGCTTTTCAAGGTGGCCAAAGACATTAGCGGAAAGAAGTTGGCAGTATATGAAGTTTTGGCGGCTAATGCTTTGAGCCGCTGTTTGCATTGTCCCCGGGCTTCTCCTCCCATGTCGTCTTGCCTGCCTGGGCAGACAGGCCCGGGGCCAGAAGTGCCTTGTATAGTCGCTTTAGCCGCGTTCCTACTACTTGTGAAAGTTCATTTCCTGCCGATGGCTATCGGCACCAGGCTTCTTTGATCATTCATACACTTAAATCCACTCAAATATTTAAATTTGATTACCCACAGTATTCCACATAGGACCATTTTTTTCTCGTCCCCAAAAACCATCATTAATTGAAATAATTTGAAGTTTTTTACTCCTACATCCCCAAAAGTTATATTCTGATCCACCCCTTTTAGGGGAAGGGGGTGGCTTTGATAAGGCAAGGTCCTGATCAGCGAGAATTTATTTTGCCTGTTTTCCTGTCCAATGCATATAAATAGCCTTGGTCCAATTTGCTCATCCCCACATAGGAGCTTGTTTTCGTCGCAAAATAGATTTTGTCCTGATGAAACAGAAGTTCGGTAGTGATGGGTGTTTTGCTTGTAAATCCCCATGATTTTTTGCCGGTGCTAAGATCAATGGCTTGGATGGATTTATTGTCCATGAGGTACATGTTAGGTGCTGTGATTTGGACAATGCTGAACTTGCCCCCTTGTTTCAACGACCATTTTTCCTTGCCGGTGATCATGTCCAATGCATATAATTGCCCTTTGTTCATGACATAGACATCGCCATCGATATGAAAGCTTTTGTGATAAAGCAAGCCAGAGACCTTTGGTTCTAAATCAAATTGCCAACGGATTTCCCCGGTTTTAATATCCAGCGCATAAAGAGTGTTATCCGTTTCCAGAAAAGCCAGGTCCTTGGATGTGGCAACAGCTTTAAAGCCACTGATTTTTTGATGTTGAAATTCCCAGAGGATATTTCCAGCAGTAGCATCAATAGCATAAAGTTTTACGTAATCTTCAAAGGGGGAGGCGTTTCGGGTTTCAAAGGCAAGTAAGGCTATACCCTCGGAGATGACAGGTTCAGTGACATCCCATCCATCGAAACTAAGTTTCCACCCGGTTTTTCCCGAATCGGCTTGGATAGCGTAAAAGTAGGTAGTAAAGGGTTGGCCTCGTACCCAGTTGCTGACAAAGAGCAGACCATTTTCCCTGGAAGGCTGCATGGCATTGCTGGTGAAAGGGAAGGTATTAGGGGGGCTTTCCCTTGCATTGGGGAAGGTTTCGTGATCCCATTTTTTCATGCCGGTTTGTTTATCCACGGCATGGAGCAAACCATCGTCTGACAATACAAAAACAGAGCTCTCACTTACTTGCGCTGTTTTGTAGATGGCTCCTTTTGTAGGATACTCCCATTTTGTCTTACCGGTTTTAGCGTCCATTGCATAAAAGGAAAAATCTCCCGAACCGACGTAAAGGGTCTCCTTATCAAATACCGGCGTGGCGTTTATTTCTTTTTTCCCCTTCTGTATGCTGGATAAGGCAATTTCGATTTGTTTATTGAGATCGGTTTCAGCAGGAACTTTGATGATTTCAGTCCCGCTTTTTAATCCTTCACCGGTTTGGGTGCTCCATTTGGGCCTTCCTGTATGGATATCAAATGCATATAATGCTCCATCTAACGAACCGATATATAGCGTACTGTCCACTATTATTGGATTAGAATCACTGCCTTCGAATTTTACTTTCCATCCTATAGATGCTCCTTGGGGAATGTCCTGAGGAACATGGGGAGATGCGTGGCCACTATTGATCAAAGACATCAATAAAACCACTAAGAATGTGATAAGACCATTTTTTAGGGGAGCGGGTTTTTTCATAGCCTTATTGAATGGGAAAGGTGGATGAATAATTAAGTTGTTGATATCATAGTTATTACGTTTTTTTAGAAACGTCGGCCAGCAAGTTGAACCATTTAATTTAGTCTGGAATTTGCCTTTATGATTAGGTTTGTCTTGTTGGTTTTAAAGCTGGCTTTATGGAGAAATCATTCCTTTATTTCTTTGAACCCCTTGAATTTTTTTTGATCGGTTTCTCCGGTACCCCATTCTCCAAAAGTGACATTTTCTATACCCAGGGTGTCAAGCCAAAAGTATTCAGGATGCAGTTCAATAAAATAAGAAAGTTTCATGTTTGATTTGGCCCCGGTCATTTGTCCAGCGGTATTCGTAACCCTAAATTCAGCCACTTCTTGTTCATTTAAGAGCAAGGGAAGCGTGCCACAAAAAACATGGCTTTCATCCTTGGAATAAGGAAAAGCTAGAAATTGAAAGGATGCCGGATTGGCTAAAATTATCTTCTCAGTTTCAAAGTAAACGTTTTTATTATCCTTTGAATAGCCACTGTCATTGAGCACAGCAAAACTAACCGGGTCAGCCATGAATATGGGTTTTCCTTTGTAATAAACAGAATGTTTATCACGTGCGTATTTGCTGTTTTCTAATAGGGTGAAGCTGTCTGGATCAAGACCTTCCAGAGAGGTGATTCTTTTTCCAGTGTCCGGATGCTTGGTCACCCAGGCCCAAACACCGTCTTCTTTTTGATACCTTGAATAGCAGGAAAACAGTAACAAAAGAAGACAGATGAGGGACAGAAATTTGGTTTTCATTTTTTGCGAATAAAGCTGACTTTAACTAACAGCCCTGATCCCATTCAGAAGAATTAGTGATCCTTATCAAGGTGAATTTCAATAAGGGTGCGTTCAATGAATGGATTTAAAGGCTAACTCCGCTCTTCTATAGCCTGTAATATTATCCTGCAGGCCTCCTCAATTTCCTCTTCTGAAATGGTTAGTGGTGGTGCGATACGCATGCTGTCGTCGCAGAATAAGAACCAGTCCGTAATTACGCCTAATTCTATCGCCCGGTCAATAATTGGCTTCAGTACTTCGAATGAATCAAACTGCACGGCCATCATGAGTCCTTTGTTTCTGATGCTGTTGATTTTTTTATGGGTCAAGCGTTTTTTGAAAAGGTTGGCTTTTCTTTCCACCTGGCCAATCAGGTTTTCTTCCTTCAGTACCCTGATGGTGGCAAGGGCTGCTGCTGCACTGACAGGATGTCCCCCGAATGTGGTGATATGCCCCAATAAAGGGTTGTTTTTAAATACTTCCATGATAGAACGAGAAGCGATAAAAGCACCTATGGGCATGCCGCCTCCCATCCCTTTGGCACATACCAGAATGTCTGGTTGTATGCCATAGTGCTCAAAAGCCCAGAATTTACCTGTTCTACCGAATCCCGCCTGTATTTCATCCAGGATCAACAAGGTACCTGTTTCATTACATCGGTGTCTGAGGGCCTTGAAAAAAGCCTCAGATCCTATTCTTATCCCTGCTTCCCCTTGGACTGTTTCGACAATAATTGCCGCAGTCTCTTCTGTGATACTGTTTAGCTCTTCGCTATTTCCAAAAGTGATATTGGCCATTCCCGGTAATAGGGGACGGTAAGCCCTTTTGAAAATTTCATTGCCTCCGACCGAAAGGGCGCCATGAGAAGAGCCATGGTAGGCATTGGTACAACTGATGATTTCCCTTCTTCCCGTATAGCGTTTGGCCAGCTTGAGTGCGCCTTCTACTGCCTCACTTCCACTGTTGACCAAATAGACATTGTCCAGTTTTTCTGGCAAGGTGCTGGTCAGTTCCTTCGCCAATTTTGTTTGTGGAGATTGAACATATTCTCCGTAAACCATTAAGTGTAAATATTTATCCAATTGCTCCTGAATTGCCCCTAATACTCTTGGGTGACGGTGACCGACATTGCTTACACCTATCCCTGAGATCAAATCCACATACCGCTCACCATTGGGGCCATACATGTAAATTCCTTCAGCTTTTTCGATTTCTATCAGCAGCGGGAAATCAGTGGTTTGGGCCAAATGTGAGAGGAAGAGTTGTCGGTTATTCATAATAGATGGTTCAAATGGATGGTTTCATTTCCTGTTTCAAAATTAAGGGCTTTTGTTGGAAAAGAGGCATAAAGAAGCATCTGTATTAATGGATCCTGTTCTATTTCCTTGGTCTTTTTATATATTAAACGGAATGGGCAACTTTACAGTCATGTTAATATCAATTACACTTTCTGGTAGATTTTTACCTAAAAGGCCCTATAAAATTTGTCATAAATGAGGTTTTATCGACTTAATTTTCTTTACTTTACCTCCGTTTTTTAAATCAGTTTACCTTAATAATCATGGATTTATTTGATGTAGCCGTTATCGGAAGCGGTCCCGCAGGGGCTTCGGCAGCCTACAACCTGGCAAAGCAGGGCATCAAGACGGTGTTGATCGAAAAAGAAGCCTTGCCAAGGTATAAAACTTGCGGCGGGGGTTTTGTTTTCAGAGGAAGAAGAAAATTGCCTTTCGATATTTCCCCAGTGGTAGAGCGTGAGTTCCATCAAATCAACCTGTATTTTGAAAATGAGGATATCATGCTGACCACCAAGCGTGAAGTGCCGGTGATCAGTATGGTGATGCGCGATGAGTTTGACAGTTTTATTATTGATAAGGCAAAAGATCTTGGGGTAGCCATCCGGGATGGTCATAAACTGAACGGGATTACTTTTGGCGATGAGTTGACCTTGCATACCGACCAAGGAGACTTGGCGGCAAAAATGGTCATAGCAGCGGATGGGGCTTTGAGCCCAACGGCCAAGATGGCCGGGTGGAAAGAGACCAGAAAGCTGATCCCTGCATTGGAGTATGAGGTAGAAGTAAGTCCGGAAGATTTTGAGCGGCTTTCTAAGGAAGTAAGGTTTGATGTGGACAGCATCCCCTATGGTTATGCATGGAGCTTTCCCAAGAAAAACCATCTATCATTAGGGGTGGCTTCAGCCCGGAAGGTAAGGATCGACCTAAAGGGGTATTACAGAAAATATTTGGACAAGCTGGGCATCAAAGAGGTGATCAGTGAAAAAGCCCACGGGTTTCAAATTCCTGTGGCGCCAAGGACAGATGGCTTTTACCGAAATAAAGTGTTTTTGATTGGCGATGCTGCTGGGTTTGCAGACCCCGTGACTGCCGAAGGAATCTCCAATGCCCTTTTGAGTGGTGAAATGGTGGTCGAGGCAATCGTGGAATCTGGACTGGATTCCGAAAAAGCGGCAGAAATTTATCAAGCAAAGCTGGAAGAAAATCTGCTGCCGGAGATCAACACAGGACTAAGTGTTTCCAAATGGTTTTATAGCCAGCGAATGATCCGAAACTTCTTAATGAAAAAATATGGGGATTATTTTATCTCTGCCATGACGGATGTGTTTACAGGCGAAAGAAGTTATCCTAAAGATTTGATGAAGAGCCTGAAAAGAAAAATCAGAGAAATGGTGTAAAAAGAAAAAACATAGCAAAAGCCGAAACTTTAAAATGGTTTCGGCTTTTTTGTGCTGTACTCTTTTTTATCTCCTTTATCCAAGTGCTTAATTTTGGATTGAGGAGGGAGAAAAATGAGTTTAATCGATTTAGAAAGCTATTACCGCTGGTCACCGAATTCTTTTTTGAAATAATTTTTCCTTTTCATTTTTGTTTAAAACCCTTAACTTCCACTTTTATATATCATAGTAAAACCCAGTTAATAGATGAAATTAAATGTATTGTTGCCAGTAATGGCAGGAAGTCTTATGGCCGTAGTTCCGGCCCTTGCCCAACATAAACCCGTCAACCTACCTCCCGAAGCCACAGAAGTATGGAAGCCTGAACCTAGAAAAGTAAGTCCTGGGGAGGAAAACCATCTCGCTCCTTCAGATGCCATTGTTCTGTTTGATGGAAGTGATCTAGGGGCTTGGAAGAGTTTGAAAACAAAAGGGGCAGCTGAATGGACTGTCAATGATGGCTTCTTCACCGTCAAGCCAGGAACCGGGGATATCGCTACCAAGGAGAAGTTTGGTGATGTGCAGGTACATATTGAATGGAAGGCGCCTGATGTGGTAAAAGGAGAAGGTCAGGGCAGAGGGAACAGCGGGCTGTTCTTTATGGAGCGTTATGAAGTTCAGATTTTGGACTCTTATGATAATAGGACTTATTCTAACGGACAAGCAGCATCTCTTTACAAAGAAGGAATTCCGTTGGTCAATGCCATGCGGTCTCCACAAGAGTGGAATACCTACGATGTGTTTTTTACTGCGCCCAGATTCAATGAAGATGGTATCGTGATAACACCTGCCTATGTGACCGTTATTCATAATGGTGTACTGGTTCAGAATCACTATGAGGTTAAAGGGACCACTGCCTATGTTGGTGTACACAAATATGAACCCCATGAGGCAGAATTACCCATCAAATTACAGGACCACGGTAACTTGGTCAATTTCAGAAATATCTGGGTGCGCAAACTCTGAGCTTTTTCTTAAACTGATTTAGACTAGCTGTTGACGGTCGACTGTCAACAGGTAAGAAACGTTTTCTCAAATCAGAACATTTTGATAAGGTATCATTATTAACATAAAATATAACCGAACAACCAACCATGTCTTCACGAAGAAAATTTTTACAAAACTCCCTGTTGGCTACAGCTGGGTTATCCTTACCCTCTTTTGTATCTGCCAAGGATTTTGGGGAGTTTACCCGTAAAATAAAAGCCAGTGACCAAATCAATATAGGCCTGATCGGCGCTAAAGGGATGGGCTGGTCCAATATGAACTCTTTTCTTAAGATGCCCCAAGTTAACTGTGTGGCCATTGCTGATATAGATCAAGCAGTACTGGATCAAAGGGCAGCGGATGTAGAGAAGCAGAGAGGAAAGAAGCCGAAATTATATAAGGATTACCGAAAAATGCTGGAGGATAAGGATATCGATGTAGTGATCATCGGTACGCCCGATCACTGGCATTGTCTGACTTTGGTGGACAGTATTTCTGCTGGCAAGCATGCTTATGTAGAAAAGCCCCTGGCCAATTCCATTGAAGAATGCAACCTGATGGTCAAAGCTGCTGAACGCTATGGTAAGCTGGTGCAGGTAGGGCAGTGGCAAAGAAGTGGCAGTCAATACGATCAGGCCATTGAGTTTGTGAAGTCCGGTCAGCTGGGAAATATCCGTCTTGTCAAATGCTGGGCTTACCAGGGTTGGATGAATCCCGTGCCGGTCAAACCTGACTCCACGCCACCGGCTGGAGTGGATTATAAGATGTGGCTGGGGCCTGCTCCGGAACGTCCATTTAATGAAAACCGCTTTCACTTTAACTTTCGCTGGTTTTGGGATTATGCGGGCGGATTGATGACCGACTGGGGGGTGCATGAAATCGATATTGCCCTTTATGCCATGGGGGTGAGTGCACCAAAGTCGGTAATGGCTTCGGGGGGAAAACTGGCCTATCCTGATGATGCCTCCGAAACCCCGGATACTTTGCAGACAGTCTACGAGTACGACGGCTTTAATATGCTTTGGGAGCATGCCACTGGAATAGACGGTGGCAATTATGGTTATACCGAGGGTATTGCCTTTATAGGTAACAACGCAACACTGGTGGTAAACCGAGGTGGCTGGGAAATCATTGCCGAGAAGAAGGGCGGAAAACCGTTGATAGAAGGTATGGCCAGAGTGAAACCAGAAGGAAATGCTTTGGACAGGCATACCGTCAACTTTGTGGAGTCCATAAAAGCCAATGATGCTTCAATGTTAAATTGTGCCATCCAAACAGGCAGTGTTGCAGCTATCAATGCCCACATGGGAAATATTGCCTATAAAACAGGTAAGAAGATCTATTGGGACAAAGATAAGGGGCTGTTTACAGATAAAGAAGCGAATAAGCTGGTTACTGCCAACTACCATAATGGTTGGGAATTGCCAAAAGTGTAAGGAAAAAGAGCTATTGCCTTTTATTGTTTCGGTAGAATTTAATTCGTGACATGGGGCCATAAAATCACCAGGTGCAGCTTTTGCTGCACCTGGATCAATTTGTTTTGGCTTATAACAGCATTATTTCTTATAACAGCATTATTTAAAGCCTATTTTTAAGTTTTAGAAATTCTTGTTCTAAATAGGCTATTTTATCCTTGATTTCAGCATTGTCACCGGTCGATCGTTTTGAAAAGCTATATTGGACAAGCCAGAGTTCTTTAATTTCTGAAAGTTCTACGGTAAGGTCATCAATGTTGTCGTTGGTTGCCCGTAAAATAATGGTTTTGTCCGATCGGAAGTATTTTCGCAAAACCAGTTTATCCCGATACAGGATAAAGACCAATGAACCGTCTTTGAGATTATCAATGTCTTCTTCAGCAACAAGTTCGCCGATGACCACATCTTTTGGTCGGAGGTCTTTATCTTGATCAGTCATTTCCAGATTGGAGATAAGGTATCCTCTGAAGGTTTTGCCTGATGAGATGGGAAGCTGAAGGGTAGGGAGGTCTTCTATGAAATGGGACTTGTTATAATACTGTATATAGTCTTTTTCACTGCTGGGAGTAATACAGGGGATTTTGATAAACTGCTCTTTTTGATAGTTTCCCTGTAGGCTGAGGTCGCCTTTGAACTTAAGAAGCTTGTTAACGGTAAGTTCGGTGGTCAAGAGGTCGTCGATGGATATGCTAAAATGGTTAGCTATTTTTATAATGGTCTCCAGTTTTGGTTCACTTCTACCTTCTTCATAAGCCCCCAGAGTACCTCTTTTCAGGTCGAAAAGCTCTGCTAATGCTTGTTGGCTAAGTTTTTTAACATTTCTGATCTTCCTAATATTTTTACCAAAATATGACATTTTTAGCTAAAATAATTTGCAATATAAAATCTGTTATGTATATTTACCTAACAATGTTAGCGAAATACAATGATAAATACTAATATAATTGACGTTAAAAATTGACTGGGGGAAGATTTTGTGAAGGATACTAATAGTGTTAGCTGATTTTGGTGCCTGATGAGTTTAAGTGACTGTAGTACTTCTCTTAAATTATTAGTGAATAAGCAAGTGAAATGGACTTAAAACTATCGGGATTTTCGTATTATTATGCATTAAATATAGGGGATTTTTAAAACAGTTTTCGGATGAAAAACCACTTTCAAATAACCAAGAACTTTTTACTGGAACTTAATTTTGACGTAGTTTTTGAGAATGATGCAGAAGGGATATTAATGGTTCAGAAAGAGAGTTTTGGGATAAAGAATTTAATCTTAGGGGTAGCACCTCCTATTTTAATCATGGAGCAATTCCTGTTCAGGATCAACAACCAGTCAGAAAAGGTCTTCAAGAGTTTATTGCAGAAAAACCGAGACATTATCCATGGGGCTTTTGTTTTGGACGATTCGGGCTCGAAGGTGATTTTCAGGGACACGCTCCAAATTGAAAATATGGACTTAAATGAGCTGGAAGGTTCATTGAATTCACTCAGCTTATTGATGAGTGAATATTCCGATCGAATTATTGAGTTTTCTAAATACTAAATCCAAATGATATGAACATTTTTAAGCGATTATTTAAGATAGGGGAAGCAGAAGCAAATGCGGCCATTGATAAAATGGAGGACCCTATTAAGTTGACCGAACAGGGAATCCGTGATCTTAGACAGGATCTGGACAAGAACCTGGAAGCTCTTGCCCAGGTGAAAGCCTTGGCTATCCGTGCCAAAAATGATCAGGAGGGATATACAGAGAAGAAGGAGGATTATCACAATAAGGCCGTGTTGATCCTTAAAAAGGTGCAGCAGGGAAATATGGAAGCTGCAGAAGGGGACCGATTGGCAAAAGAAGCATTGGTAAAGAAAGAGGAGATGCAACAACTGGTGGAAAAAGCAGGGGAGGAAGCCCAGAAATTTAATGATAACGTGGCTCAGTTGGACAAGAACATACAGTCGATCAAAGCCAGCATCGGTAACTGGGAAAACGAACTGCGTACCCTCAAGGCCAGGGTAAAAGTAAGTAAGGCGACCAAGAGTCTTAACAAACAAATGGCTGAAATAGATAGCAGCAGCACCGTTTCCATGCTGGAAAGAATGAAGGAAAAAGTGGCACAGGAAGAAGCTTTGGCAGAGGCTTACGGGGAAATTGCCAGTGCAACAAAATCCATCGATGATGAGCTTGAAAAAGCCGCCAATTCCTCCGAGGCAAAGGCCGATGACGATTTGGGTAAACTAAAAGATCAATTAGGAATAAACAAAGATAAAAACACTTAACATTGGACAGCTTAATAAACATACTGTTTTCACCGGTAAACCTAACATTGACCATCTTTCTCATTTTATTGGTGGTCTACTGGCTGCTGACCATGGTAAGTGGGATTGATTTCGAACTGGATATGGACATAGACGTGGATACTGCTGTGGATGTGGAAGGAGCGGGGATGGAACTCCAGGACATGGCCAATGCAGAAATCCATAAAGATGATGTGGTCGGGAAAAGGGTGCAGCCCCTGAAAGGGTGGCAGATCTTTTTGATCTACTTCAATTTTGTGGGCTTGCCTTTTATGTTCACTTTGACCTGCTTTGTCTTTATTTGGTGGTTCAGTACGGTTTTGGCCACGGCGTTGACAGCGTCCTATGCCAACGTGCTGGGTTTCGGAATCTTGATCGTGGCGTTTTTTACTTCCTTGATTTTGACAAAAATCTTTACAACACCCTTTAAGGGCTTCTTTAAGTACTTGAACAAAGATGGGGACAAGGCCATTGATTTTATAGGGAGGCAGGGAATACTGCTATCCACGATTTCCGGGAAAAAAATGGGCAATGCAGAGGTCCATGTCAATGGGGATCCCATGTCCATCTATGTGAAGTCCCTTAATGGGGAAACACTCAATTACCATGACAAAATCCTAATAATCAAACAATCTGCTGACAAGCATTACTTTTTAGTTCAATCATACAACGACTAAACTATTTTATCAACATGAATCATTTAATACCAATTATCGGAATTGGATTAGGGGGAGTACTGTTCCTAATCGTTGTTTACTTCGTAATTATTGCGATGTTTTACAGGAAGGTGCCACAGGGCCGGGCCATTATCCGGACAGGTTTTGGGGGCACCAAGGTAGCCACTGACAAAGGGCTCTACGTGATACCTGTTTTCCACAAAGTGGAGATCATGGATATCTCGGTCAAGAAAATCCAAATCGAACGGATGGCCCATGAGGGACTGATATGTAAGGACAATATGCGGGCGGATATCAAAGTAGCCTTTTTTGTGCGGGTCAACAATGATGTGGCCTTCATCAAGAGAGTGGCCCAAACCATCGGGGTGGACAGAGCTTCAAGGATTGAAACCTTGGAAGACCTTTTTGAGGCAAAGTTCTCTGAAGCACTCAAGACGGTGGGTAAGAAGTTCCAGTTTATAGAGCTTTATGAAGCCAGAAGGGAATTCAGGGATGAGATTGTGGATATTATCGGTACCGATCTGAATGGTTATACCTTGGAGGACTGTGCCATTGATTTCTTGGAGCAGACACCGATAAGCCATCTGAAGCCTGATAATATCCTGGACGCGGAAGGTATCAAGAAAATCACGGAACTGACTGCTGTTCAGAATATGAAGGCCAACCTTATCAAAAGAGATGAGGAAAAGACCATCAGAAAGCAGGATGTGGAGGCCAAGGAGGCCATTTTAGAGCTGGACAAACAATTGGCTGAAAAAGAAGAGCAACAAAAACGGGAGATTGCCAATATCAAAGCCCGTGAGTCTGCTGAGATCAGCAAAGTAGCGGAAGAGGAAAGACTGAAAGCAGAATCTGCACGTATTTCCACAGAGGAAAAAGTGAAAGTGGCTGAAGAAAACATGGCCCGTCAGGTGATTGTGGCAGCCAAAAACAAGGAGCGTACGGATGCTGTGGAAAGTGAAAGAGTGGAAAAGGACAGAATGCTCGAAGCTACTGAAAGGGAGCGTATTGTCACCCTTGCCCAGATAGAGAAAGAGAAAGTAGTCGAGGTAGAGAAGAAGAATATACAAGATGTGATCAGGGACCGTGTGATGCTGGAAAAAGGCGTGGTCGAAGAGCAGGAAAACATGAAGGATATCCAGGAATTCAAAACCGCTGAGCGTGAGAAGCAGGTGAGGATAACTATTGCCGAAGCTAATGCCCAAGAAGAGCTGATCAGAACAATCAAGACTGCGGAAGCACAAAAAGAGGCGGCCAAGCAAAAGGCTGAAGAGATCAATATTGAAGCTCAGGCAAGAAAGGATGCCAGTGAAAAAGAAGCAGAAGCCAGAAAAACCATTGCGGATGCCAAAGCCAAGGAAGAGGCTACCATCGGTATGTCAGAGGCTCAGGTAATGCATGCGAAGGCAGATGCCAGCGAAAGACAGGGAACGGTAGAAGCTTTGATCATAGAGAAAAAGGCCAAGGCCGAAGCAGCCGGTATTGAAGCCAAAGCTGCGGCTAACCTTAAAGAAGGCCAGTCTGAAGCTGAAGTGATCAAACAAAAGGCTTTGGCAGATGCGGCCGGCATTGAGGAAAAAGCGGCTGCCATGAAGAAGCTTGACGGAGTGGGCAAAGAGCACGAAGAGTTCAAGTTGCGTCTGGATAAGGAACTACAGGTGGATCTTGCCAATATCAACATCCAAAGAGACATTGCCGATGCCCAAGCCCAGGTCATCAGTGATGCCTTGAAAGCGGCCAAAATCGACATTGTGGGTGGTGAAACCATGTTCTTTGATCAGATCATCGGACAGATTACCCGAGGTAAAGGGTTCGATAGATTGGTGCAAAACAGTACCAATATCCAGGAAGTCAAAGAATCCATCTTGGGAGATGATTATGCCAAGGGCAACCTGCTGGAGAAGGTAAGGGACTTCTCCAAGAAGTACGGAATTTCTTCTGAGGACGTCAAAAACTTCACTATTGCGAACCTATTGATAGAGCTTCAGGAAAGGTCCAAGGACAAAGAGGAACAGTCGATGCTAGGTAACCTGTTCAATTTGGCAAAGAGTAAGGGGATTTCAGATAAGAAAGTTTCCGGACTGAACAATAAGTTGATTTAAGACCATAGGCTGCCCAAGGTGGCAGCCTTATTTTTTTCAATCTAAGAGGAATTCCCAGAAGGTAGGCGGGGAATTTCCCAAACGGAAAATCAATATTGACCAAAAAGATGAAGCAAGACGATCAAACCACAGTAAGTAAAGAAGCTTTGGACGGGGGAACTTATGAAATTATTCGCAAGCGGTTGAATGGTCATAAGGAGGACTTGCAGAAGCGATTGCATAAATTAAACGATGCCCGGAAAACAGTTTTTGGCTCCCTTGAGACAAAGTTAATTGCAAATAATCGGGTCAGTACTGAAAATAACTGTGTGGCCCGAGATATCATTTCCTTGGGCAATACCTGTATTTTTGGCTATAATGTGCATTTCGGCCTTAGGACCGATATTAAGTTGTCTGATGTATTCAGCATCTATGAGTTCAAGGACAATCGGTTTGAACCCGTATCATTGACCTTATTGGAAGATGAGGCTTTTATTAATGACTTTTCCAATCTGTACAAATATTATCGAAACACCATTTTTGCCAAGTTTGCCATTATCGGCAATTACCTCCATATGGTTTTTCAGCTGAGTGACAGTGTGACGGACATCAAAACATTCAAATGGTTGATTGCCGACAGGCAGCTGAAATACATTGATAACCGAAGCGAACACGAATATAAATTTCCGAAACAGCACCAGTTCAACTGGGAGGAAGCGACCAGGGATATGCAACGGTACGGACAGCATCCCCATGTGTCGATTTTGGACAAGGTGTTTGTGGAAACGATTGGCGGTGATCTGACCATCAAGATAGAAGACAATACCGATGATGGCATGGGTATTTTTTCCGAGCCGGTAGATTATTCTGATCAGACCTTAGATGATGGCCAGATAAGGTTTGCTGACCTGGGTAATTTGATAGTGTTGGAGATCAAACCTTTCCAGGAAAAGCCACGCTATTTTGTGTACAACCATAAGATGCAGGAAGTACAAAAGATAGATTCCATAAAAGACGCAGCGGTTTTGCTTCCAGATGATCAGGGCATCATCTTTCCCAATGGCTATTACCTTCAGACGGGTGAATACCACGTTTTTAAGAATGAGCTGGACAGACTCAAGTTTCAGGGAACGGTGGCATCTCCCAATGGAGAAGACTACCTCTTTAAGTTTTATGCCCCTGAAAAAGGAACCTATGTCCTGATGGATTATAATGTAATTGAACAAGAAATCAAAACCCCAATTGTTTGTGGAGGATTCACCGTTCTTCCCAACGGAGAGCTGTGTTACTTTAAAGCAGAAGAGGAGCAGACCAAGCATCATATGATGCAGATATGGCAAACAGCCTATTTGGAAGGAGATATTTTGCCATCACAGCACCAGGACAGCTTTTTGTATAAGATAGGTAATAAGGATATCGTCAAGGCCATGGCAGAGTCCCATGAACTGATTGTCCTGCTTAGCAAGGAGGATAATTATGATGGTCTTTATAGTGATATAGCAAAGGTTTCTAAGGATATCCTGGATTCCTATTACTGGCTTGATGAAGCATCAACCGCCCAATTGAACCAGCCCTTAAAATCCATCAATGAAGCTGCCAATGCGGCCATTGATGAGTTTCAGAAGGTGGTTCAGTTAAAGAAGAATGCGGCCGGAAGGACCAAAGAGATTCAAGAAAAGTCCCAAGTTCTATTTAGCAAGATAAAAAGCGCATCTTTCAGAAGCATAAATGAATTTGTGGAAGTGCTTTCCCAGTTAAGGGCATTGAGGGGGGAAGTGATCAGCCTTTATGAAATCAGGTATGTGGATGAGGCGTTTCTAAAATCCTTGGAAGAAGAGATTGGGGAACAGACCCATAAAATTTCCAGAAGATGTGTGGCCTTTTTGTTGGATGAGAAAGCCCTGCAGCCATATCATGAGAAGGTTATTGAAAAGCAGCGGGAGCTTGAAAAGATCAGTAAGGTGGTAGAGGCCAAGAAACTGGAAGAGGAGGTCAATCAAATTGCAAAGGACCTGGAGATGCTGATAGACATCGTTTCTAATTTGGAGATAGAAGACACCTCACATTCTACAAAAATAATTGATAATATTTCATTGATTTTTGCCACCATTAATCAGTTGAAGGCGGCTATCAAGAATAAGCGGAAAAGTTTGGGAAGCAAAGAGGCCAAAGCAGATTTTGCTGCTCAGCTCAAACTGATCGATCAAAGTATCATTAACTATCTGGACATTGCCGCTACACCTGAGAAATGTGACGAGTTTCTGACCAAAATAGGTGTCCAACTGGAGGAAATTGAAGGGAAGTTTGCCGATTACGAGGAATTTGTTACCGACATTATAGAGAAGCGCGAGGAGGTATATAATGCTTTTGAAAGTAAAAAAGGGGCTATCACCGAAAAGCGGAATAAAAGGGCCATAGCCCTGAAGACAGCTTCTGAAAGGATCCTAAAAAGCATTGGGAAAAAAGCCGATAGCTTGAAGTCCGTAGCTGAGATCAATGGATATTTTGCCGCAGATCTCATGGTGGGCAAGCTGAGGGACATCGTTGATCAGCTGAGGGAACTAGAAGATAGTGGTAATGCGGAGGAAATAGAAACTTCCTTAAAGACCAGCCGAGAGGATGCCCTCCGAAAGCTGAAAGATAAGCTTGACCTCTATGAAGACGGGGAAAATATCATCAAATTGGGCAAACACAAATTTGGGGTAAACCGTCAGGAATTAGACCTTTCTATAGTTACCAAAAACGGCAAGCTTTGCTACCATTTGAGTGGAACGGATTTCTATCAGGAACTCGATCATAAAGTTTTGGACGGAAGTCAAGCTTACTGGAACCAAGAGTTTGTGTCAGAAAATGGCAAGGTATACAGGTCCTCCTATTTGGCTTATAAGTTATATAAGCAGGAAGACCCCGATAGCCTCGCTGCATTGGGTGAGGCCGATTTACTGAAAGTGGTACAGGAAGAAAGCAGCAGTAATTATGCAGAGGGATATGTCAAAGGCGTTCATGATGAAGATGCAGCAAAAATCCTTAAGGTATTGGTCCAGAAACATCATGAGCTAAAAATTCTGATCTATACTCCAAGGGTTCGAGCTTTTTCCCAGTATTTTTGGCATAGTTTGGAGGCAAAGGCCCAAGAAGCCTTTAACCATTCCATAAAGGCTTCAGGTTTGGTTCTGAAGTATTTTCCTACCTCACGGGAATATGATTTTCTGATTGAAGAACTAAAACAGGCTATTCAGCACTTTGGTGAGCACACTGGTTTATTTGGCGCAGAGCATGTTCATGCAGCGGCACATTACCTGTTTGATGAACTTCAGGGGGATGATCATTTTGCCCTGAGCGGTACAGCGGCCGGATTGGGTGATGAGTTTAAAGAAATGCTCCAAAAGAAAAATGCCCATGAACAATTTTATAGTAATCTCGAAAGGCTGGGAAATGCCTCGGCGAAGATCAAGTTGATCAGGCAATGGTTGAAGGCCTTTGTCAAGGTAAAGGGACAATTTCTTGCCTTGGATTATATCGATGAGGCATCATGTAATTTACTTTATCCTGAAGTGAAAAGGAACCTGATTGAAGCGAGTCCTACCGCTAAAATTACTGGGCTCAAGGGAGAGCATGCGACTATTCAAGAGGGGGGGATGAACTTTGATTTTCATCAATTCACGCAAGCACTGGATCATTTTGTGGTCTATGAGGTGGAAGCTTATAATGCTTTTAGAAAGGCAAAGCACCAAGTGGTCGAGGAATTACGGGATCAGCTGAAACTGGAAGAATTCAAACCGAGGGTATTGACCTCTTTTGTAAGGAACAAGTTGATTGACCAGGTTTATTTCCCCTTGTTTGGGGATAATCTGGCCAAACAGCTTGGAAGTGTCGGGGATAACAAGCGTACCGACAGAATGGGGATGTTGCTGCTGATTTCACCTCCCGGCTATGGTAAAACCACCTTGATGGAGTATATCGCCAACCGCCTTGGCTTGGTCTTTATGAAAATCAATGGGCCGGCCATCGGACATGAAGTGACTTCGGTGGATCCGGCTTCTGCGAATAATTCAGCTGCTAGGGAGGAATTGAAAAAGCTAAACCTGGCTTTTGAGATGGGGAATAATGTGATGCTTTATCTGGATGATATCCAACATTGTAATCCGGAGTTTTTGCAGAAGTTCATTTCTCTCTCGGATGGGACCCGGAAAATCGAAGGAGTGTTTAATGGCAAGCCAAAAACCTATGACCTTAGAGGAAAGAAATTCTGTGTGATCATGGCCGGTAATCCCTATACAGAGAGTGGGGAGAAATTCAAGATCCCGGACATGTTGGCCAACAGGGCGGACATCTATAACCTCGGCGATATCATCGGGGATACTGCCAGCCTGTTCAGGCTTAGTTTGGTGGAAAATGCATTGACTTCCAATACGGTGTTGCATCAGCTCAGTAGTAAAAGCTTTGAGGATGTCTACACTTTGATCAATAGGGTGGAGAACGGAGCTGAAAACGGCGAATTGAAGGGGAATCATACTCCTCAGGAATTACAGGATTATGAGTCGGTATTGAAAAAGGTACTGAATATCAGGGATACCGTTTTGAAGGTCAATGAGGCATATATCCGTTCCGCTGGTATGGAAGATGAATACCGTACCGAGCCGGCTTTTAAACTACAGGGCTCCTACAGGGATATGAACAAATTGATCGCCAAAGTGGTGCCAATTATGAATGAGGTAGAACTGGACGGTTTGTTATTGGCCCATTATGAAAATGAATCACAGACCTTAACCGCGGCTGCAGAAGCCAATCTTTTGAAATACAAAGAATTGAGGGGAATCCTTTCTTCGGAAGAACAGGACAGGTGGGATTCCATCAAAACCACTTTTAGGAAGAACAATAAGTTAAAAGGGTTTGGAAATAAAACTGAAATGGCTCAATTACTGTCCCAAATGATGGCTTTCAGCGAAAACCTGGAAGGGATCAAAGCTGTTTTGCAGAAGGGGTTTGAGAGGTAAGGAAGTAAATTCTGTGTGGTGTTATGGAGTAAAAGGGTCGGGATTTCAAATCCCGACCCTTTTCTTTTTATAAAGTCCTTTAACCTAAATGCCTGTTTTAAAGTGACTATGGTTCGGCTTGCAGAACATGTAGCCGTGGTCAATATAACGTCCTGCGGGAGCTAATGTCAAAGGGTTTCTAAGTACATTGATCAAGCGGGTATAGTCGGTGGGCGGATTGCCATTTTGAATGTCTTGGTTTCTCAGCAGCACTTCGTTATGAAGAATAGTGCCAATACTTGAAGCAAAATTGCCCGCTTGGCCATTGGTAATGGCATTGGCTGTACTGCTTGCTCCAAAGCTGGTGGTACACTCATAAGGTGCGTGGAAGGCGATGTTTTGTGCATTTACGGTGCCTCGGGTGCCTCTACCCAGGTTTTCCAAACCATCGACTAATCTGGGAGTGCATCCGGAAAAACAAGAAATATCAACTGTAAACCATCCGCAAGCTTTTTGGGCAAGAGCTCCGTAGTTTCCCGCATGGAACGTGTTTCGGAAAATAGATGGACCTGATTGGGCGCCCACCACCCCTGGGCAAGGGCTTCCATGCCCACTGAGCACTTCAATGACCAATTCTTTTCCTGCTCCGATAGCTGTCCGATGGGCGTTGATGGCATTATTGACGGCAGTATGTTCGGTTCTGTTATGGGTTCTTGCGGCATTGATTTCCGCTTGGCTGGGTTTGTAAATGGTAAAGCCGCCCACAGTAGTTGGGCTTGGGATGCTTTTCATATAGGGCGTGATATGGGTGAGGTTGCATCCCAAAGTTGGCAGCTCGTCGGCAATGGGATCCGCATCAAACTCAAACCATACTTTTTTGGAATAATCAATCAGCAAAGCTTCACATCCACCGCCTCTTTGTGGGCAGTCAGGAGGAGAAGCAGGGGTGGGGGGAGTTGTCACCACGGTGCTGTCTTTTACTATTTCTTTCTCCCTTTCCAAATAAGCAATGGGAAGATAAAGATGGTAATCATATTTTAAACCCACTTTTATTCTAAGATCAAAGTAATCCTGGTCAAATTCGGTGGGTAGGTAGATGTCATAGGTCGCATCGTTTTGTCCGACTTCAATGGGCCATTCCTCATGTCCAGAGCTGATCGAAATATCAAGTTCCGCCCAATTGGGGATATAAAGTTGGAGTTCATATTCTGCCAACCCCAGATAGTTTGCCGCGACCCAAAATTTGGAATACGAACAAGAAAGGTAGGGTTGGGAAAACAGGGTGAATTCCTCTCCACTGCTCTTTTCTAGGTAGGCCTCTAACAAGCCCTGGTCTGTTTCGTTGATTTCTCCATTGCCATCGATATCACCAGCCACAGCACAAGGGGTTGAACCAATTTCTCCGGTACTGAGCAGCTGTCGGATAGTTTCCAGATCGTTGGAATCCACCTTTTGATCTTCGTTAAGGTCTCCTATGGTGAATAATGGGGTGAAGTTGGCAGGCAAATTTTGTAAAGCTACACTAGGTTCCTCAGCGGGAGCGTGTTCCAAGAGGGCCTCTTCCGTAATAGGAATAACTGATTCCTGGTCTTCAGTTCCTCCCCCACAGGAAATTAACACAAGGAGGAAGGCAGAAAAGAGATAAGATGCTTTCATGATTTCCAAGGTTTTAGTTAAAACAAACTATGATCAAATGTGGGCAATGGTTAATCAGCCCATTTTTAGCCTGTAAAAGAGTTATTGTGCTATTATTTGATCCTTGTTAATATGAGGCAGGTGGTAAAGGATGGAGGTAATAAGCTTTCGGTTACCGTTCTTGATAGATTAAAATACAAAAAACAGGGGATATTTACTAATTGATCAAAAAGTAGGGGCAATATAGTTAATCCCCGGCAAACTGACCATGAGGGTGCAGTCCGAGAGAAGTGCCAACATTCGCTCGATCCATCTCCAACTAATTAAACAGAGGAGAGCAGTTTTTACCAATTGTAGCCACTAAAAATCAATAAGAACTGTTTCTTTTAAAATTCCCCAATGACCATTTACCAGTAGCCAACAACCAATAACAAACAAGCCATTCACTAATGGTGATGGTCGTTCTCATAATGTTCCCTGATCAGGTCCCTTCCAAAGTCCCCATCGAAATCCCTCCAGACAGAATGGATATGGTTGGCCTTGTTTTGGGTATTGTCAAATTCCACCAGAAAAGTCTTCCCCTGAATCCTATAATAATGGCCTATACCAGGCGATGTGGCTCCCGCCCAGGCAAAACCGATAGCATTCAATTCCTCCTCCTTTAGGCGCTCCATCCGTTTTGTGGCCAAGGCTTCGGGCATATTGCTCAGGTATTCGTTGATCAATTCCAACAGAATAGCGCGTTGGCTTAGGTTCAGTTCTTCGTATTTAATCCCGATAGGATGTAAAGGATCTACTTTACTGTTATTTGAGGTGATGATGTCAGGAAAGGCTTTTTCCTGTAAAATGGCCAAATCCTGTTGCTTCTTATCGAGGGAATTGATCAAATCAAATCCTAGGTCCTCTTCTCTCTGAAGGGTACGCTCTCCTTTTCTTTTTCCACTTAAAATAGTGGCTGGATTGGCTCCCATAAATCTCGGTGCAGCGGATATTTCCTGGTGGTGTACCGTGAAATTCAATGATAGGTGGTGTCCTTCAAAAGACCAGGCCCACAAACTGTCTTTGGCAGGGTTCCCATAGAAGGCAGCGTGGTATTTTTCCGGGTCACGCATTTCGGTGTTTCCGGAAAGCGCTGCAAGTACATTTTCCAGGTCTATGATTTTCATGGATTTATTGTACCCTGATTCTGACAGAAAAGAACGGAGCAGCTTGAATAATTGGTTTTTTTGGTCGGTATCCAGCTCGTTCAATTGGATTCCGCTCCTTTGGTACATCGTTGATGGGAAATAATGCCAAGAGGATTTGGAAGCATGATCAAAGGGCATTTGTGCTTTGCTTCTTTGTTCCTTGGTTAAGGAATTCAGAAAATCTATTGCCAAGTCAGGGTTTGAAAAATCACAAGCGAGCAAACAGGAAACCGCGCAGGCTGCTAAAAAAAGAAATAATGTTTTCATGGTTTTTTGGGGTTTTAGATACTACAGTTATAAAAGATAGTGGTAATTGCCCATTTCCATCTCACCGTATATGTAAAAATTAGGGGCTCCTATGTAGAAACGTATGATCTCCTGGTCAGATTTTAAGAGAGCGGTTGATTGTTCAATGGATTGAATGGTTAACTGACTCTAAAGAGAGACTTCGTTTTTTTACTAGCTAAAGGAAACCTGTCAGGTTTGGTAAGGAAAGTCCATAGATGGAAATTTGAAACCTTACAACCTGACAGGTTTTACCTGTTTAAATGGTCAATCAAAATTCCTTTTCACCAAATTCACTTTTGATAAAGCGGGATTTATTTTTCAGTTGGTTGAAGGTATAGCTGATATTGATCATGATCATGTCCACTTCATAAACGTAATTGGTGGTGGTATAAAATTCATTTTCCCTCCATGTGGTGATGCGCTGCTCGTTGGTGTCCAGCAAGCCCATGTCCATATTGAGCCATTGGAGGGTTGTGCCCAAGCGGCCATCCAGAAAAGTCTTCTTTAGGCTTAGGTTAGGAGAAAGGAACCGGCTGTCCTTGCCCTGAGCGGTATTTCTGTCGGATAAATAGTTCACCGTCCACTGCAAGCTTAAGGTGGAGCTAAGGTCAAAGCTGGTATTGGCATTGATGGAATACACCCAGCTGGAGGTGTTGACCGGCCGGTTATCAAATTCCCCTTTGATCCGGTATTTATAAAGATTACCTCCAGCAAAGACTTTCCACCAAGAGGTAGGATTGAGTTCCAGGCCCGCTTCTAACCCGAGGGACCTTCCGGAACCCACATTGGAGTAGATCCTGTTGAGTATGGTGTCATTATAAACGGTATTTACCCGGTTTACCAAATTGTTGATATGATTGTAGTAGGCCGTTGCGAAAAGGGAATTGCTTCCGAAGTCCTTAATAACACCTAGCTCTACCAAATCAATAAATTCAGGCAGTAGAGTAGGGTCACCCTGCTCCAATGTCTCCGAATGCTCTCTTTCGGGGAAAGGGTTCATTTTAAAAGTAGTGGTTCTTTGTATCCTTTTGCTGTAGGCAGCTTTTAAGCTCAGGTCATCCTTCACGGCATATTTTAGACTTGCAGAGGGAAAAGGCTTGACAAAATCGTAATGATACGTGGTGTCTACTGTACCTGCTTTGTCCTTTAAATCCAAGCTTCTGTCCATGTACTCCATCCTTAGTCCGGCCGAATAAGTCCATTTGCCTTTTTCTCCGGAAAGCTGTCCATAGGCAGCGTGAATTTGACGCGAAAGGTCCACATTACTGGAGAATTCAGGAACCAGTTCCCAGTTTCCTGAAGCATTGTTTTTCCGCTCGTAAACGAAGTCGCCTGTATGATTAAGGTTTCTGAATTGGTAGCCAAGCTCAAAGGTACCTAGTTTGGTGGCTGCTGAAGCATAATCCGTTTGGAAACGGATACCATGCAGTGGGTTGTCATTGGTATTGTATTCATCTTGATAGACGATACTGTTGTCGGGATGGCCCAAATTCTGGTTGACGGTAGGCCCGCCAAGCATGGTGTATTCATAGAGGAAGGAAGAACTCAATTTGGAGGAGTTTTTGAACGTGTGGGCATAATCAAAGCTGCCCAGCACAAAGTCTCCTTTTCGGATTCTGAGGTTATGGTTATAATATTGCATGGAGTAGGTTCTCTCTCCATTTATAATGGCGTGGTTGTCATAATAAACAATGTCTGCCAGCCTGTCTTTGCTTCTTTTGCCTCCATAAAAACCGAGACTGAAGTTGTTTTGCTTATTCGGGGTGTAGCCTACAGTGAAACGTCCAGAATAGGCTTTCTCATCAAAGCTTCTTTCGCCGTCAGAAGGAAAGTAGGTGGTCTTGTCACCATCAATGGTATACACCATTCCTTCTCTTCGTCCTGCAATGTCATTTCTCAGGTAACTGGCTCCCAAAGAAAGATCCCACTTGTCCTGTAAGTGGTTGATGGTGAAGTCAGCACCATAACGGGGAGAGTTTTCCTTGTTATCATAATTCTCAATGCTTGGCAGGCCAATTTTTGTGTTGACCTGGACAAAGGTTCCGTCGGTGGCCCCTTTGGAAGTGATGATATTGATCAATCCGGCTTTTCCTTCGGGGTCATATTTTGCAGAAGGAGCGGTCACCAACTCAATGTTTTCAATGCTATTGGCGGGAATTTGGCTGAGGATCATGCTTGGGTCTGCTTGAACAGGCTTTCCGTTGATCATCACGACAAAACCGGTAGTCCCCCTGACAGAAAGCTCTCCTTGGGCATTGATGCTTACCGAGGGCAGGTTTCGAAGTACATCGTTTGCCGTACCGCCTTGACTAGACTGAAAACTGGCAGCTGCATAGACCTGCCTGTCGATTTTGTGCATGGTGGTATAGCGGTCTCCAATGACTTCCACTTGATCCATCAGTTGCTGATGAGGGGCCAAGATGATTTCAGTCAGGTCGATGGTTTCCCCCTTTGCAAGGAAGATATTTTCGACCACTTTCTTTTCATAACCTAAAAACTGGGCGGTGAGGAAGTAGTTGCCTTTAGGCTGGCCTTTAATCTGGAAGTTACCATCCGCATCGGTCACTGCTCCTGTCACCAAAGAGCTGTCGGGCAGGGCATAAAGTGCCACATTTGCATATTCCAAAGGAGATTGATCTGTTGCATCCATCAATCTGCCTTTTACAACCGTTTGGGCTAAAGTAAGCCCGCAGACGATCGTAAAAAATAAGGATAAGAGTACTATACGCATAGTGATAAGTTTAAATATAAGTTTCCACAAAAGTAGGCAACCGAATCAAGTACTTTGCGGTAAAAATTTTCCGATAATGGTAAATTATTGCTCAAATGCCCTAGACCTGTACTCCAATGGGGTCAGTGTGGTCTGGGCCTTAAAGAATTTCACAAAGTTGGACGAGTCCGTAAAATTCAATTGGTAAGCTATTTCATTGACATTATTACCGGTATGGGTCAACAGGTTTTTGGCTTCAATTAAAATTCGTTCTTTTATGAGCTCCCTTGCTGTGGTGTTTACGGACAGTTGGCAGATCTTATTCAGTTTTTTCACAGAGATATTCATCATTTCGGCAAATTGCTCTACCTGTTTGACTTCTTTGAAATGCTCATTCAGCAGCTGTTTGAATTTGGTAAACTCGGTTGTATGGGCAGTCGAAGCAGCTTGGGGATCCTTACAGAAAGAAAGGCTTTTGATGATGACCAAGTTGAGAAAGGCGGTTAATACCTCTTTGGGATGGTTTGATTTATAGCCACTGTAGAACTCATCCAGGAGTTTAATGAAATCCCCGTTATCTGAGAGCTGAAATTGCTTGGGGAAGTCAAAGAGGCATTTTTGGGCATTAGGATAATGGGAAAGTATTTCTTCCTTAAACAGTAGGACATAGCCCTCCGGAATCCTGCTGAAATCCCAACAGTGTACCTGTCCTGGGCTCAGGTAAAAAGCAGTAGGAGGGATCACTTCAAACGTCTCATCACCGACGGTATGTTGGCCCGAACCTTTGAAAAGAAATATCAGTTCATGATAGCCTGCATGCTTATGCGGTCTGGTTGGTTTGATGACCGGTTTCATCCTTGAAATTTTCAAAACCAGTTCATCTTCCAACTTATTCTTGAAAGAAATTTCCATATTGCTTAGGGTTTTACCGTTGATGGACCATTTAGAACAGCCAGCGGATAAAATTACTATCATTTTTTTGGACTGATAGAAAAATTTTATGAGCGGTTCTGATTTGCATTATAGCAATATTGCATAGTGGTTGCTCTATATCGTGACTGATCATTATGCATTTCAGCAATCCACATGTCCCTTCGGAATTTACCAAGCGCTATTAAAGAGGATTACCGGCTCATCATGAATTGATGGTAGTAATTTTCAATGGCCTCTTTGCCCATGTTTTTATAGACCAAGATCTTATTTCTGAAACGAAGCTTTTTCCCTTGGGTGAGTTGTATCGGGGCTTTTCCTGGGAAAGCCAGGTTTTGCATGCTTTTGCTGCTACGGAGAATCCAGCCCTGATACTGAGGAAGCTGGTCCGGTTCTCCCATGATAACAATGCCAGAAAGGTTTTTTCCATCAAAAGAGCCTCTTAAATCCATCCAGGGCCCTGCCTGTACGGGGAGGTTTTGGGGAGTGATGGGCTGTCCATTTGAACTGAACCGGAGGTCTTCTGGAAGTGTTATCCTGGGGGAGAAACCTCCATAGCCTTTGGCATCCTCTGAGCCACCCAGCTCCAACTCATCCACCAAGGCAGTCAAAGTGATGTCGAAAGTCAGTGCAAAGACATCATTTTCCAGTTTTTCATACCTGATGATTACATTTTCTTCCAAAACTGCTTGTTGGTTTAAGCTGTCTGACAACCATTTTACGGTTGATTCCAGCCTTGCCGTACCATCAGTTATGTTGGTGTTGGTGTTGGTGACTTTCCAAGAAATCCCCTCACAAAACCAAGGATCGGCTATTCGCTTTCCGTTTACATAGAGCTGATGCCAGGTCCAGAAGATACCCCGGTGGTGAAAGTGATCTTCAGGGAAATCTTCTGTCAATATTTCTCCATTGAGCCCATAAAGTGGATGCACATAATTTGCCCTGGGATATTTGCCCGAAAGGGATTTAGTGGCTGTTTGATAAAAGAACCGGGGCTTGTTTTCTTCAGTAAGCAGAATTCCCTCATCGGTTTTTTTAAAAGCCAGGTTTTGAGCAGAAAGGTACAGGGGAAACAATAAGGTACAGCTGAGGATAAGGAAAGAAGTGATACTGGTTTTCATCAGTAGGTTTATTTTGGTTTGGTCCCAAAGATCAAGGCGCAGAATTTCAATTCCAGCGCTTTAGGGACCGTTAAAAATAAAAGCAGCAAACCGGATAAACCAATTTGCTGCTCTTAATTGTTCGGTAGCACCGAAATTTATTTTCTGCTGATGGCTTTCTTAGCCGCTTTGACAATATTGTCAGCGTTCAGACCATATTTTTCCAACAGATCTACTGGCTTACCGGATTCACCAAAGGAATCATCCACGCCGATAAACTCTTGCGGAGCAGGGTTGTTTCTTACCAAAGTCTGGGCTACACTGTCTCCCAAGCCTCCATTGTACTGGTGCTCTTCGGCAGTTACACAGCAACCGGTTTTGGCAACTGACTCCAGAATAGCTTTAGTATCCAATGGTTTGATCGTATGGATGTTGATTACTTCAGCGCTGATGCCTTCTTCTCTCAGTTTGGCTTCGGCCACTACTGCTTCCCAAACCAAGTGTCCAGTAGCAAAGATGGTCACATCCTTACCTTCGATCATTTTCCATGCCTTTCCGATTTCAAACTTCTGGTCTGCAGGAGTAAAGATAGGCCAGCTAGGACGTCCAAATCTCAGGTATACCGGTCCATGGTGCTCGGCAATGGCGATGGTCGCTGCTTTGGTCTGGTTGTAATCACAAGGATTGATCACGGTCATATTGGGCAGCATTTTCATCATGCCCAGGTCTTCCAAAATCTGGTGGGTAGCACCGTCTTCTCCCAAGGTCAAGCCTGCGTGAGAAGCGCAGATCTTTACGTTTTTCTCAGAATAGGCGATGGACTGACGGATCTGGTCATACACACGACCGGTAGAGAAGTTGGCAAAGGTACCCGTAAAAGGAATTTTACCGTTGATGCTCATTCCCGCAGCAAGGCCCATCATATTGGCCTCGGCAATACCTACCTGGAAGAACCTTTCAGGGAACTCCTTTTGGAAAGCGCCCATTTTAAGGGAACCGATAAGGTCAGCACAAAGTCCAACGACATTTGGGTTTTTACGCCCGGCTTCCAACAGCCCGTCTCCGAAACCGGAACGGGTATCTTTTTTTTCTGTATAAGTGAATTTAGTTTCTAACGTCTTTTCCATGATTGTTCAATTGATGGATTGTCGAATCGTTGAATGTTCGAAAGAAATTTGATTGGGATTTGCCCTGCTTCCACATTCAACGTTCATGATATTTCGTACTTAGTAATCGCCCAGGGTTTCTTCCAGTTGGCCCAAAGCATTTTCCAATTGCTCATCACTAGGAGCAATCCCATGCCACTTGTGCGTGCCCACCATAAAGTCAACACCATAACCCATTTCTGTGTGAAGCAGGTTCAATACCGGCTTACCTTTGCCCAGCAGTGTCCTGGCATATTCCAGTCCGGCCACCACGGATTCCATATCATTACCTTTTAGTGTATCGATCACTTCCCAGCCAAAAGCTTCCCATTTTGCCTTCAGGTCATTCAGGTCCATCACGGCTTTGGTAGGACCATCAATTTGCTGGCCGTTGAAATCGATGGTAGCGATCAGGTTGTCCACTTTGTGGTGCGGGGCATACATGGCCGCTTCCCAGATCTGGCCTTCCTGCTGCTCACCGTCGCCCATCATGGCATAAACAACACCTTCATCACCGTCTATTTTCTTGGCCTGAGCCGCACCGATGGCTACAGAAAGCCCCTGGCCCAAAGAACCTGAAGCGATACGGATTCCTGGAAGTCCTTCCTCGGTAGCTGGGTGGCCCTGAAGCCGGCTGTCGATCTTTCGGAAAGTCTTTAATTCATCTATATTGAAATAACCGCTTCTTGCCAGTACACTGTACCATACTGGAGAAATGTGTCCATTGGAAAGGAAGAAAAGGTCTTCTCCTTTACCCTCCATCTTGAAGTCGCTGTTATGTCTGAGTTGGTTAAAGTACAGTGCCACGAAGAATTCTGTACATCCTAGTGAAGCACCTGGGTGACCGGATTGTACATCGTGAACCATACGCAAAATGTCCCGTCTCACTTGTGAGGCGGTCTTTTTTAGTTGTTCGGTTGATAGCTTTTCCATTTTAAAGGAATTATTTAAGTATTTGATTTGAATGTTCTTTGGTTTTTACTTTCTCGATGATCTCATCGATAGTGCCTTCTTCATTGATGACAAAAGTGGTGCGGACAGTTCCCATGTAGGTTCTGCCATAGTTTTGTTTTTCCCTCCAGGTATTGTACAGCTCATGCACTTTTTTATCTTCGTCCGCAATCAGTGGAAAGGGAAGTTCATACTTCTCAATGAAGTTTTGATGCTTTTTTTGGGAGTCGGTGCTGACACCAAGTACAACATACCCAGCTTTTTGTAAAGCCTCGTAATTGTCCCTTAGGTCACAAGCCTGAGCGGTGCAGCCAGGGGTGTTGTCTTTTGGATAAAAATATAGAACCACTTTTTTGCCTTGAAAGTCAGACAGTTTTATGTTGTTTCCATCCTGATCTTTCGCTTCAAAATCAGGGGCCTTTTTCCCTACTTCTAGCGCCATGTTATTTTAGTTTATTAGTTAAGTGTGATTTTGACATTTAAATTTCTGAAATATTTTTCAATTTCCTAAAACTTCCGGTCAAAAACTGAATAATTTCCTGCATTGTCAGTGACTTTCAACTCAAAATGCCCCCTAAAGGGAGTATTGTCCAGCTGCTGCGTCCAAATCACCCCGTTTTTATGTTCGTACCGTAAGATCACCCATTTACCGTCTATCCTGGCTTCAAAGTCCTTAATGCCTGAAAGGTCATCCCGGATAGAAAATCTCAGCTGAGAGGAACTTATCCGGATCGGACGTATACTTGGAGGGCTATTATCTTCAACGAGTACAAAAGTACCAAAATTTTTTGTTTTAAATGTGATGTGACCATCTTCCCAAGTCCCTCCGACAAATCGTTTGTATCCGTTGGAGTAAAGCTGATAAACATCAACATGGTCTTTGGGGCCCTTAAAATCAGAAACATCCATTTTTACCTCGATTTCTTCCCGAAGGTAATCTTTGCGGTCTTCATTGATTTTAAGGGAGGGCAGTCCATTATAGGTGCTTCTTTCAGTATACAGGTAGATGTTTTTCAAAAGGGAGGTTTGGTCCACTTTAATATGGGTATGCCCGTCACTGAAGTAGAATTCTTTGCCAAAAGGAAGCTTTGCCTGTACTTTGGGGATGATTTTTTCGGTACATAAATCGATGGAGTCCGGTATGCCATAGTCCATGTCCCATATATAGGTACGGTACCTGGGGTCCTCATAGGCAAGCATGACATCCATCATTAGGCCATTTACATAAAAGCGGGCAAGTTTGTTGGTCTCTTGCTTGTCGGTCCTTATGATCAGCCAGTTGTCCACAAAATCTACCTTCCTGTTGGATGCCGCAGCGGACTTGACCTCAAAAGTTTCTTTTTCCCCCTTGAATTTCAGCGAGATGCTGCTTTGGTTACCAAATACATCTTCCAGCTTTACCTGCACGTCTTTGATACTGTCCGGAGCTGTTTCGATGCTTCCGCTGAACAGGCTGTCCGGGCTATAATAATCAAATTGATTATAAGGAGTCCTGTACAGTTTGGTATAGAGGTTATCATGGGTATGGGCCAAAAGGAACCTGCCCAGGTTAAAATCAATTTTGTCCACATTGATATCAAAGGTCTTTTGGCCGTTTTGATAGATTTCAAAATGGGGAAAACCGTTTTTGTTGTATACCCCGTCGAGTTTATCGTAGGCGCTCACTTCTATGCCCACCTTTCCGGTGATTTCAATGGGCTGATCAATGATGAACTGTCCAGCCCTGTAGTTGAGCTTGAGGATGGTCCTTTCAAATTTGCCATTGATGCGGCTTTCCAAGGTCAAGGGGGTAATGGCTATGGCTCTGACAGTAGGAGGGGTGCTGTCGAGGATCTCGGGAAAACCAAACTTGAGCGGGTCTATGGCCCTATCTAAAGAATCCCGTATTTCGAAATGTAAATGGGGCGCCATCGAACCGCCGGTATTGCCGGAATAAGCGATGATTTCTCCCTTTTTAACCCGCAGGGCTGTGGGCTCGGGATATACTTCCAGACTGTTTTGCTCGGCATCAGCCATTTTCTCCCACATGTACTGGGAAATAGTTTTGTTAAATTCCCTCAAATGGGCATACACGGTAAATTGTCCGTTGGGATGCTTCAGATAGAGGATATTCCCGTATCCATAAGAGGAGACTTTCATCCGGTATACATAACCGTCAGCGGCGGCATGAACGGGTAAACCTTCCCTTTGATCAGTTTTGATATCAATACCGCTATGGAAATGATTGGGCCGGATTTCGCTCATGTTTCCTGCCAGGTAGTTCCTTTCGCCAGGCTTTATGGGAAAGAGGTAATAGCCTTTTGTTGTTTGGGAATAAGCTGCCGCCCCTGCCCAAACCCACAATATCAGCAACAGGAGGAGTTTATTTAATCTCAAAATCCAATAATTTTTGGTCTTCAATATAGGCTTCAAGCCGATCACCTGCATTTACCTTTCCTACGCCGGCTGGGGTGCCTGTATAAATCAGGTCTCCTTTTTTTAAAGTGAAATACTTGGAAACGTATTCCAGGATGACTCCAAAATCAAAAAGCATCATTGAGGTATTGCCTTGTTGTTTGCACTGCCCGTTGATGTCCAGGTGAAAGTTGAGATTGTTCAGGTTCTTGAAATTACTTACCGGCAAGAAGTCTCCAATGGGGGCGGAGCCGTTAAAACCCTTGGCAATTTCCCAGGGAAGTCCTTTTTCCTTACATTCTTTTTGGATATCTCTGGCGGTAAAATCTATCCCAATGCCGATCTCTTCAAAGTAACGGTGAGCAAATTCCTTTTTGATAAATTTACCTTCCCGATTGATCTTGAGGACCAATTCAACCTCATGATGGATCTCATTGGAAAAATCAGGTAGATAAAAGGGACTATTGTTTTTCAATAAGGCAGTGTCGGGTTTTAGAAACACGACAGGATTGGAAGGTCTCTCGTTGTTGAGTTCATCTATATGTTCGGCATAATTCCGACCTATGGCAATGATCTTCATAAAAAGAAATTATTGGAGTTGTTATCGTTTTCACAAAGAAACTATATAAGGTCGGATTAAGAAAATGTTTGAGTTGGTTAATGGGATGAAAAAATGCCCAAACTAATTTTACACCTACCTTGACTCAAAGTCTTGGTAGGAGTTACTTATTTTTTGGATTGGGAAGCGGGATATAGGAATCATCCCCTTGTACCATAGGCCAATCTTTGGATTTCCAACCTTGTTTTGCCTTTTCTATGGTGGTCTTATCACTGGCGACAAAATTCCATTCGATAAAACGCTCTTCTGGAAAAGCTGGACCGCCAAAAAGGATGATGTGGCTGTTCTTCCCGACTTCCAAAGCACATTGGTTATCGATCTTCGATACTAGTAATTCCCCCTGTTTAACAAGGTGCTCACAAGCTTTGACCTGGCCCGCCACTACACATATTCCAATTTCACCTTTTAGCTGACCGGCGATATCCAAGCTGAAATTCTCCGAAGTCTTGATGTCGACCATGAAGAGTTCGGAATGTACCGGAACAGGAGATGTTTTGCCGTAACCTTCGCCGGCAACCAAGGTAAAGGAGGCTCCTTCACGCTGCCAAGAGGGGAGCTTGTCCGCATCGATATGATGGAAGGTTGGTGTGATGTTTTCCTTTTCTTTCGGTAAAGCCACCCATATCTGGTAGCCGTGCAGGGGATAAGTCTTTCCGTCCCTCATTTCAGGAGGAGTCCTTTCAGTGTGCGTGACGCCCCTTCCAGCTGTCATCCAATTGACAGAACCTGGTGAAATTCGTTGCTTGGTACCCAAACTATCCTCATGGATCATTTCACCCTCCAAGAGAAAAGTCAGGGTCGATAAACCTATATGTGGGTGCTGACCAATGTCCATGTACTTGCCCGGCCCCACAGTAGCAGGACCCATGTGGTCAATAAAGACAAATGGACCAACCATTC
The DNA here is from genome assembly GCF_054777495.1 of Echinicola sediminis. NCBI lineage: Bacteria > Pseudomonadati > Bacteroidota > Cytophagia > Cytophagales > Cyclobacteriaceae > Echinicola > Echinicola sediminis. The sequence continues at coordinate 81,240 of NZ_BAAHAP010000013.1, forward strand.
TTTTGTTGCGAAAGGGGAGTAATCTTCCCACGATAAAGTCACCGATATCACGGCTCCTTTCAGGAATGATCAGTTCGGTATTGGACATTTATTTTGACTTTAGGAGCTGCAATTTTGCGGTCTCCCAACTGAGGCCTAATGGAATGGGAGAGAAAAGTTTTTTAAGTAAAGAAGAGAACCGCTTTTTGGGCGATTTTTTAAGATCATCTTTTGTTACCTCAGGGTTTCTTTCTTTCGCCTTTTTGAGGTTATTCGTAGAGAATAATTTCAAGGTGAAATTTCCCTGGAAAACTTCCACTTCACAAATGTCCAAAGCAGTTTTTTTGAAGTCTTTATTGCCATACACCACTCTCACTTCTTCATCGGAAAGATTTTCCAAATCAGTGGATTGCCCAAAAGCTTTGAAGAGATCCGTGGTTTTCATCTCAGACTGACCACTCTTGGCATCATTTAGGTGTATCTGATGGATGATCTTTTGGGTAGCCCCATCTTTGACGCTGTCAATTGTGATGAGCCCGAAGTTGCTTTGAACAAACATCCCCGGGAGGTATTCCACCTTAATGGGCTTATTTGGTGCAAGCTCTAGTAATTGGATAAAGTCTGTAGTTCGCATAATAGTTGAGTACTTTTCAATACTTTCTTAAGGATACGAAATTTTCACCGATTGGATAAATAATTGGATCAAAAAAATCGTATTATTTACCAGTTATCAAGAATGAAGCCAAGTTTTCCATTGAGAAATAGAATTATGAAACCCTTACTGTGATGGATAGGAATAGTTGTTGGTTATCACAATACAGTAAGGGTCATGATGTTATGTTTTTTTGAAAGCGTAGCTGTCTTTTGGCAGGGCATTAATGGGAAGATAATCAACCTTCGTTTTATGCCTGATCAATTTTATTCCCTGCAGGGTAAAGTGAGCCGGCTGGTCAGTAAAGGCTTAGGAGCTTTTTTCAGTCCCTTCATATTCCTTTGCGGTTTCAGTCCTCTTAGGAGCCTGATACTGGGCGGACAGGTTTTGATTCGGAGAATCATAATACTTCTTTTTTAGCCAAAAAGAGCATTTTACAAGCAGGATCAATGCAGGAACTTCTATCAGTGGTCCCACTACTCCAACAAATGCCTGGCCACTTTGAAGTCCAAATACTGCAATGGCCACAGCAATAGCCAGTTCAAAATTATTCCCTGCAGCGGTAAAGGAAACGGCCGCATTTTGATCATAGCTTCCTCCCAAAAGCTTGGTGGTGAAAAAGCCAATAATAAACATGGCAAGGAAATAGAGCAGCAAAGGCACCGCTATTTTAATAACATCTAGGGGGATTTCTACGATCAGCTCTCCTTTGAGGCTAAACATAATGACAATGGTGAAAAGAAGGGCTATCAAGGTCAGTGGTGAAATGCTTGGAATGAATTTTTTGGAATACCAATCTTCTCCTTTGACCCTCACCAAAACAACCCTGCTAAGCAGTCCTGCCAGAAAGGGAATCCCCAGATAAATGGCCACACTTTCGGCAATCGTGGAAATGGAAATGTCTATGACGGCTCCCTCAAATCCAAAATAGGGAGGAAGTACTGTGATGAAAATCCAAGCGTAAAAACTGTAAGCAAAAACCTGGAAAATACTGTTCAGGGCCACCAATCCAGCTCCGTATTCCCTGCTTCCTTCTGCAAGGTCATTCCACACCAGGACCATGGCGATGCAACGGGCCAGTCCAATGAGGATAAGGCCTGTCATGTATTCGGGCTGGTCATGGAGGAATATGATGGCCAATACAAACATCAGAACGGGCCCGATTAGCCAGTTGAGCAGTAGGGAAATGCTAAGTATTTTGGTGTTTTTAAAAACTTTGGGGAGTAAGGAATAGTCCGCTTTTGCCAGCGGGGGGTACATCATAAGGATAAGTCCAATGGCAATAGGGATATTGGTGGAGCCGCTATTGTATTCATTGATAAGGGTTGATAGCTGGGGGAAACCATAACCTAATCCTACGCCTACAAACATGGACAGGAAAATCCAAAGGGTTAGGTATCGGTCCAGAAAGCTTAATTTTTTCATAAGGAGCTCTACTTATTTGATTTGGGAAAAGACATAAAACATCTCACAGGCAATCTGCATGGAGCGTTCATGGTATTTTTGGGACTCCAGGGGACTGTCGTCAAAGGCCTTGGGGTCTTCATATCGCACGGGGATTCTCTTTTCCGCACCAGGAATGTAGGGACAGTTTTCATCTGCGTGGGAACAGGTCATTACTGTCGCAAAATCTGCAGAGGGGCTGCTGGGGTCGTTGTACAGCTTGGAAAAGGCCAGGACAGGTGGGGCCTGTTTGCTAAAGGAAACAATATATTTGGGATTGTTTTGGCCCTCCTTCTTGATTTCAAAACCTGCTTTTTTCATGGCCTGCACTGCTCTTTCGTTAAATGCTGTCACTTCTGTCCCTCCAGAAAAACACTGGGCATTCAGCCCGTAATAGCTAGCGGCGGTTTGTGCCCAAATCTGGCTCATCTGACTACGGCGCGAATTATGGGTGCAAATGAAATTCAGTTTGACCAAACCGTTTTTGTCCTGGTTTTCCCGGATATACGTGATCAGTCCTTTCAGTTCGGCCTTTCTATCAGCGCTAATGGTATTAAAATCCAGCCCTTCGACGGTCTGCTGAAGAGCTGGGTAAAGTAAGTTGGTTTTCATAAGTTTAGATTAACAACAACCTGATTCAGGTGTACATGATGGTTCTTTTTTTTCGGTAAGCGATTTTAGGGAAACCCTTACTTTAGGTTTGGCAGGGCCACAGCAAGCGGCCGCTTTTTCTTCCTCTGTATTGGCCCGGTCCTTCGCCTTGCAGGTGGCGACGGTTTCAAATAATTTTACCGTCAGGGAATTTTCTGCAGGGATAATTTCTGCCACCGTAAGAATGGAAGTAGGGAAGGTGCTGTTCCCGTATTCGAACTTTATTTCCATATCTTGGAAAGTCGGACGGACATTTTCCACCACTTGAAATATTTTCAGGGCTTTTTGACCGTTGACTTGGTGGTCGGGCTCCAACGTGGTGTTTTCCCACAGTTGCACATGGGTTTCTTGCCATTGGTTGCGTACTCCGCCACAATCCACTGTGTCAAAGGAAACATTTTTTATTTCGGTAATATGAAAGTCGTCTCTGACGAATTTACCTTCCTCGTATTCAAATTTTAAGGGCAATTCAGGGTATTGCTCCAAGGTGTCAATAAATTCTTTGGTTTTCATCTTTTCTGTAGGTTAAATTGCAATATTACGATATATACGGTTAAATTTTTTTAACAACAAGAGTCGTTTGATTTGTCCTGGTATTGATCAAAAAGGGAGGTGAACAATTCTTTGATGCTCTGCCATTTTGTTGGATTGATACAATAACTTACAGAGACCCCTTCGATGGTTCCCTGTATGATCCCAATACTTTTTAGCTCCCTTAAATGCTGACTAATGGTGGCTTGGGCCAGGCCCAGTTCGCCGACCAAATCACCATTGATACAGGCATTGGTTTTCAGCAGATACTGGATGATGGCTACCCTTGCCGGGTGGGCAAAAGCTTTTGCGATGACTGCCAGTTCATTTTGTTCTTGGCTGAAGAGATCTGTTTTGGTTACTCCCATGGATGTGTAATTATATCGCAATATATCGATGTTGTTTAGGTTGACAAAATTATTCGTGAAAATTATTGCTGATAGTGGTTTGGGATGAACAGGTTTTTGACAATACACAATTATGCAATTGGCTTCAGGACTCGTAAAATGTTTCCCGCTGATTACGCTGATTTGCGCAGATTTTAATGCTTTATGATAAAAGATTTTAACTGCCTAAAGGTCGAATGACGGGAGATCTATCTGGCGCCAGACAGGTTTACACGAATTTTCTTTTTGTGGTATTACTAAAAGACTAAGGGACTTTCTACCAATTGGCGTATTTTCAAATTGAATATGAGCTTTATAAACAACATCAAACAGATATATCTGTGTTCATCCTTTTCATCAGTGCCTAATACTTCTATTCGTTCAAGTGAAGTTAAAATTGCTTACGGCCAGAAAAGATCATATGTTTATTAATAAATTGTTAATCAGTTAATCATTGGTTAATTTGTTCGTGAAAATCAGTCAGGGAGTGTGG